>JAQYWN010000134.1 GCA_029379265.1 Rhizonema sp. NSF051 | reverse complement strand
ATATTTTTTCTACTTGAATATCAGTTTCATTCAAAGATGATGTTTGATTTTTCGCTTGAGTGAAGAACTCTGCAAGAGAGCTTATGGTCGGGTATCTGAACAAATCGAGCAATGATAAATCGGTTTTGAAGATTTCATGTAATTGAGTATGAACTTTAACTATAAGTAATGAATGACCACCGAGTTCAAAGAAGTTATCGTGAATACCTATATTCTCAATATTGAGAGCATTTTGCCAAACAGTAGCAATTTTTTGTTCCAGCTCAGTTTGCGGCATCACGTAAGCAACTTCCATCTCTGGGCGCAGAGTTTCCGGTGCAGGTAGGAAGTGCCGATCAAGCTTACCGTTAGGCAAAAGCGGCAAGGCTTGGAGTACTATGAAAGCCGAGGGCACCATATATTGCGGTAGCTTCTCCTGAAGAAAACTACGCAGTTCAGTGACTGTAAGCGTCTGCTCAAAAAGAGGGCTTACATAAGCTACTAGGCGTTTGTCACCCTGCTCGTCCTCTCGATCCACTACGACTGCTTCGCGGACTTTATCGTGTTGCTTCAATTTTGATTCAATCTCGCCTAATTCGATGCGGAAGCCCCGAATTTTAACTTGATGGTCGATGCGTCCAAGCAGTCCGATGTCTCCGTTGGGCAGATAGCGGGCTAAGTCGCCAGTTTTATACAGGAGCGTCCCTGATTTCTCGCTAAAAGGGTTGGGAACAAATTTCTCGGCAGTGAGTTCAGGGCGATTAAGGTAGCCCCTGGCAAGACCAACACTACTAATATACAATTCACCTGGTACACCAGGTGGTATAGGGTTCAAATGTTTGTCTAGCAAATAGATTTGGGTGTTGGCAATCGGACGACCAATAGGTACATTATAAATCGATTGGTTTTCTTGGCAGGTAGCTGGTTCATAAATTGTTACGCCAATCGTTGCCTCAGTTGGTCCGTAAGCATTAAGCCAACGGATGCGTAGATACCCCGATGACTGCTTCTCGTAGAGATCGTCTACGAATTTCTCCCAAAGCGCAAGTTTTTCTGGTAAAGTTTGCTCGGTTCCTACAATTACTAAGCGAAGTGTGGAAGGTAATGGTACTTCTGTTCGAGCAAGGTCGGACACCCAGTCATGCCAGTATGCTGTTGGTAAATTGAGAACAGTTAGTTTTTCCTGTTCCAACAATTGGAGGAAATTCGCAAAAGCGAGTATCCGATTAGGTCGGATGACAACAGTTGACCCACTTAACCATGATGGAAACAGCTCCTCTGCTGCAACATCAAAGCTAATAGAAGCAAATTGTAGAATGCGATCTTTTGCTTGAAGTTGATAGGCTTTTGCAGCAGCAATGCTGTGGTTCACCAAAGCTTGGTGCGTAATCAAAACGCCTTTAGGTGTTCCTGTAGATCCGGAGGTGTAAATCACATAAGCCAGGTTTTCGCCTGTCACGCCGCTATTGAGGTTCTCTGTGTAGTCCTGACCACTCAAGGCGGCGTCTTCCCAGTCTGCGTCTATATACACTACTTTAGCCTTGTGTTTAGGGAGTTCCGAAACCAAGTGCTTTTGGGTAAGCAACACCAGAGGTTTCGCATCCTCTAATATCAAAGTCAAGCGTTCCTGTGGGTAGGATGGATCTAATGGCACATATGCTCCACCAGCTTTCAGGATGCCTAAGAGTCCGATCATCATTTCCAGAGATCGCTCCACACAAATTCCCACCAGTACCTCTGGTCCTACACCTAGCGATCGCAGGTGGTGTGCTAATTGATTTGCCTTGATGTTAAGTTCTTGATAGGTCAAATGTTGGTCTTCAAAGATAACCGCAATGGTGTCGGGCATTAGCGTAGTTCCTCCGCAGGAGGCTCGCTCTAGCTGAGCTTCAAATAAATTATGAATGCATTGTTTGATAGGATAGTCAGCTTGGGTGTTATTCCACTCAACCAAAAGTTGTTGCCTTTCTGCCTCACTTAAAATAGGGAATTTTGATATTTGCTGGTCGGGATTGATGACAATGCCTTCCAGGCAACTCTGGAAATGCCCCAGCATCCGGGTAATGGTAGCTGTATTGAACAGATCGGTATTGTACTCCAGAGTTCCAATCAGCCCTTGCTTTATTTCTACCATACTTAAGGTCAGATCAAATTTCGCCGTTTCTTTGTCAAACTCCAAAGGGCTTAAGGTTAAACTTGGTAGCTCTAAAGTTGTAGTTGGGGTATTCTGGAGTTGGAACATCACCTGAAACAATGGTGTATAGCTTAGATTTCTCTCAGGTTGTAGTTTCTCCACAAGCTGCTCAAAGGGTAAGTCTTGGTTGGCGTAAGCCCCTAGAGCAACCTCTCGCACTCGGTTCAAAATCTCTCGGAAACTTGGAGTACCCGAAAGGTCAGTACGCATGACCAAGGTGTTGACAAAAAATCCAATTAGTCCCTCAATTTCAGCTCGGTTGCGACCACAGATAGTAGTGCCTACCACGATATCGTCCTGACCACTGTAGCGGTAGAGCAGCGTCTGAAACGCTGCCAGTAGTGTCATGAATAGTGTTACTTTCTCCTGCTGGCTTATTGTCTTAAGAGCTTCGGTGAGGAGCTTGGACAGAACCAGAGATTGTTTTGCACCTCGGTTGGTTTGAACTGCTGGGCGAGGATGGTCAGTGGGTAACTCTAGTATAGTTGGAGTACTGCTCAACTGCTGCTTCCAATATGACAACTGCGCCTCTTGCACTTGTCCTTGGAGCCACTGTCGCTGCCAGACAGCAAAGTCTGCATATTGGATTGGTAGTTTCGGGAGCGGTGAAGGCTTACCCATAGAGAAGGCTTCATAAAGAGCCACTATTTCTCGGATGATTACCCCAAAAGACCATTGGTCACACACAATGTGATGCATTGTGAACAACAACACGTGCTGAGCTTCGTCTAATTGTAGCAGAGTAGCTCGCACCAGTGGATCGTTTGCTAAATCAAAAGGTCTTGCCTGCTCGTTCGTGACAAGATGTCGGACCTCTGCCTCTTGCTCATCCTTTGGAAGCAATTGTATATCGACTATCGGTAGAGCCAAAGCCAAGGTTGAGGCTATGACCTGGAAAGGTTGCCCATCTACCATAGTAAAATTGGTACGCAAAATTTCGTGACGCCGCACAATTTCTTTGAGGCTCTGCATTAGGGCACTCACGTTAAGTGACCCGTTCAGGTGGAAAGCATAGGGTTCATTGTATAAGGATTGACCGGGTTGCAACTGATCAAGGAACCACAGGCGCTTTTGGGCAAACGACAAGGGAGCAGGGTTCTTTTGTAAACGTCGCGGAATACCCTGATCTGTAAGCTTACCTTGCATCCACTTTTCAAAAAGTGCCCGTTTTTCAGGTGATAAATTAGATTTTTGCCCTGAAAGCGCATCTGGTTCAGACATGTTGCTACTTTATTGCTATTTTAATAACAGATGAAAACTAGTTTATATCCCGCTAAGAAACGGGTTTTAATCAAAATTAAACTTCTAAAAGACGTTGAGCTTCCTCTTCAGATAATTGTTCGATTTTCTCCATAACCATTTTTTCAATAAGTTCAGCCAACTTGGCAATAGTAGAATATTCTAAGAAGATACTACGTAGAGGCAATTCTATTGGGAAAGATTTTCGTAGTTGAGAAATCACTTGTGTTGCAAGTAAAGAGTGCCCGCCTAATTCAAAGAAGTTATCATGGATGCCTAAGCCCTCAATTCCAAGGAGTTGTTGCCAGATATTGGCAACGCTTTGTTCTACAGGAGTGCGGGGAGCAACGTAATCATTCACCAAGTTGGGGCGGGGATAAATTGGTTTAGAGAAACGAGCCGACGCGAAATGCTCTTCTAAGGATTTTAAATGCTCTTCCAGCGACATTCTTGAATATCTTTGCTCTATCCTAGTCTGTAAATCTTGTGTGGAGACAACAACCTGAGGTAGTCCACTGTATATAATACGGCTAAATGCATCAACACCCTCTTCTGTTGGTATTGCTTCTTTTATTTGCTCTTCACGCCGTTTTTTAAGTTCGTCTGGTACGGCTGTGTTTACTAGCATCCCCGTGTCTCGCCAGCTACTCCAGTTGATAGATACAGTGAATGAACCCTGTCTAAAGTAATTGCGGTGAGCAAAACAGTCAAGAAAAATATTAGCTGCACAATAGTCTACCTGCCCTAATCCACCTAAGATTGAACTCTCAGATGAACAAACTACCAAAAAATCTAACTTCACATCCCTAAAGATGGCATCAAGGACTAATGTTCCTTTCACCTTAGAAGCCATAACACTTGCTGCTGCTTGCGCAGTTTTTAATTGAATTATGCCTCCACCAGCAATCCCAGCAGCGTGGATGACACCATGAATTTCACCATAGAGTTCAGATACCTCAGCGATTACTGACTGCATCTGTTGAAGATCGGCTACATCAGCGCTCTTCACCAAAACGGAGGCATCTAACTCCTCTAGTGCCTGCACTTTTTTTATTTTAATGCTTAGAGAATCCTGGTCATTATGAGTCGCCAACCATTGTGACCACTCATCTTTTTCCGGAAGACCAGAACGCCCAACCAAAACCAGTTTGGCTTGTACTGTCTGAGCTAAATACTTCGCTAGTTCCAAACCAATACCTCCCAGTCCACCTGTAATCAAGTAGACTCCCTTTTGCCGCAGCCGTGTTTTCCCTGAGATCGCTTTTTCTAAATGGACGGCTTCAAAAGTTTGAACCCAGCGATGATGTCCACGATAGGCAATGACTAAGTCAGTTGACTGTATTGTAACTTCTGCTATAAGTTGATCTATCAGTTTCTGCTTTTGCTTTTCAAGTTGTGGAACAACAACATCAATGCTACGGCAGATAATATTCGTGTATTCTTGCGGAATAACTTTACACGATCCTATTACCGTTGCTTTCTCGGGGCATAGGCTCTCCTCACCTGTCACATCGTGAATATTGTTGGTTACCACCAACATTTGAAGAGGATCGGTAATACCTTGTTGTCCAACTGCTTGGACTAGAAAAAGCAAACTGTAGAAGCCAAAATACTGATTCGTTTCAAAAGATTCGATTTCTGAGGATGTCTGATTATCCGGTGTAATGCCCCATAAGTGAGCAATGACTTGTGGGGTTACATCCTGGTCAATAAGAGCTTGGAGCAAGGTATCATAGTCATCCCTTTGTTGAGGGTTGATGCAATATGCTTGATCGTGAAGTTTGGTAAATTGCTCTCCCGTTGTCACGGTTATGACGTCTTGACTTTGTTGTTGCAGGCGTTTTACGAGAAGTGATCCCACCTCACACCTATCGACAAAGACTAACCAACACGACTTCTGCTTTGACTGTTCTGCATTTTCAACAGGCTCAAGCTGTTGGGAGTGTTTCCAGACTGGGATGTAGAACCAATCGGCAAGATTCAGCTGTTTGTGTAACGGTTCTTGGTACGTAGTCACAGGCGCGGCTGAGGGTTTTGGTTCAATCCAGTATTTTTGTCGCTCAAATGAATACGTTGGTAAAGGAGTCCGATGACGCCGTTCATTGGCGTAATAGCCTGACCAGTTTATTTCTGTTCCGATCAGCCAGAGCCACGAGAGTGTGTTGAGCAAAAAGACGACATCCGACTGCTGGTCTTTTGGATGGCGTAAAGAAGAAAGTACAATCTGTTGTTCGTTTTGTTCTGGATGTTGTCTAACTAAGGTACTCAATGTCCGAGCAGGACCAACTTCCAAGAGAATTTGCTCTGGCTTTTGCAGCAACAATGCAATCCCCTCAGCAAAGCGTACTGTTTGTCGTAGATGCCTTGCCCAGTAGCTTGGATCGGTTGCCTCTGTTTTAGTAATCCAAGTGCCTGTCACATTGGACACATAAGGAATTTGCGGAGCCTTCAAGTTAATTTTTTTAACCTGTGCCATGAACGGCTCGATGATTGGGTCCATCATCTGGGAATGAAAGGCACCCGATGTATGCAGACGATGACAGTCAGTCCCTTGCTCAGTCAACCTGTTGTGCAATTCATCAATTGGCTGCCTTGGTCCGGAAACCACGCACAGAGATGGCGCGTTGATTGCCGCTAAGGCAAGTTCTTTGCCAAGTATTGATTGCACTTCCTTCTCAGATAGTGGTACAGCCAGCATATCGCCTGCAGGCATTTGCTGCATCAGTTGTCCACGGGCTGCTACCAATGCTAATGCATCTTCTAAAGAGAATACGCCAGCAAGAGTTGCTGCTACATACTCTCCTATACTGTGACCAATTATTGCCGAAGGACGTACTCCCCAAGCTATCCACAGTTGAGCCAACGAGTATTCAATCACAAACAGCGCTGGCTGGGTAATATGAGTCTGTTTCAACTGCTGTGTTGCCTCTTGGAGACGTTCTTTGCTAGGATACAGCACAGAGCGCAAATCAACTCCTAAGTCAAGTTTTAGTAATTCACAGCATTGATCAATCTGTTCTCGGAAAATTGGCTCGCTCTGGTAAAGTTCTCGACCCATCTCCACGTACTGTGCACCTTGTCCGGGAAACATGAATACTATAGAGCGATTACAGGGCTTTTGGTAATGGGTGAAAACACGTTGAGAATCTTGAGGTGAAAGTGCCTTCACCGCATCTTCAAGGTCTTGGCACACCAGTATCCGCCGATAGTCAAAAGCGCGACGACCCACACCAAGGGTGTAAGCTACATCAGCGAGATTCAAATCAGGATGCTGCTTTAAGTGCGTAACTAAATTAGCTGTGGCCGTTTCTAGCGCTGTATTAGTCTTGGCAGATAGTAACAACAACTGCCAGGGACGAGCGGGACCAGATGGTTCAACAATTGGGACCTCTTCGAGAATCACATGAGCATTAGTCCCACCAAAGCCAAAAGAACTGACTCCCGCACGGCGAAGAGTGCCGTGCGTTTTCCAATCTGACAACGTGGTATTGACGTAAAAAGGACTGTTGGCAAAATCAATTTCGGGATTGGGTTGCTCAAAATGTAAGCTGGGTGGTATTTGCTTGTGTTTGAGTGCAAGGACGGTCTTGATCAGGCTTGTAACACCAGATGCCCTATCTAAATGTCCGATATTAGTTTTTACTGAACCAATGGCGCAGAAGTGCTTCTTGTTTGTTCCTGCACTAAATACTTTTTTCAGCGCCCTAATTTCAATCGGATCACCCAAGACTGTACCTGTTCCGTGGCACTCTATATAAGTAATTGTCTCAGGAGCAAACTCAGCGATCGCCTGAGCTTGGGCAATCACCTCGGCTTGTCCATCGACACTGGGTGCTGTGTAACCTACTTTCAAAGAACCATCGTTATTGATTGCTGAACCCTTGATGACTGCATAGATGTAGTCGCCATCTGCTAGTGCTTCCTCTAACCTCTTTAGCACAACAATGCCCACACCGTTACCGAAAACGGTGCCTTGTGCTTTAACATCAAAAGTGCGACAGTGACCATCAGGAGAAGTCATTCCGTCTTCTTGATGTAAATAACCTTTATTTTGCGGAACTCGTACTGCAATGCCACCAGCGAGCGCCATGTCACATTGGTAACTCAACAATCCTTCGCAGGCTAGATGAACTGCTACCAATGATGTGGAACAAGCAGTACTAACGTTAAGGCTTGGTCCCTTTAGGTTTAATTTGTAAGAAACTCTTGTAGGTATGTGGTCTTTCTCATTGCCACAAAGAATAATTGCCCCACTTAGCGATTTGAGAAGTTCATGATTTGAGGCTAGGTTGTTCAGTAAATATGTACTTAGGTTACTCCCTGCGTAAACTCCTATCAACTCTTCATATGTTTCTGGATCATAACCTGCATTTTCAAGAGCTTCCCAGGCACACTCCAAAAAAAGACGGTGTTGTGGGTCCATAACTTCAGCTTCCCTAGGCGTGAAGCCGAAGAATGGAGCGTCAAACATCTCTATGTCTGACAGCTCAACTCCTGCTTTTACATAGTAAGGGTTACGTAGCAAAGTCGGGTCTACACCTTCTGAGAGTAATTCCTCATCAGTAAAGAATGAAATCGACTCCCGTCCTTCACATAAATTTTGCCAAAACTCATCAGTAGTTTTGGCTCCAGGAAAACGACCAGCCATCCCGATAACGGCTATTCCTTTTAACGAATCGTGAGATTCTCGATTATCCATGTGTTTTCTTATTTTGCTTGATTAGTTTTCGCTTCATGAGTTGCTTGTTTTCGTCAATAGCTTCTTTTTGCCTCTTAGCACGTTCATAGGCTTGCTGATAGACAGGTTGTTCATCCTCTTTGCCGATGAGATATTCTGCCAAGGCACTTATGGTCGGATATTCAAATGAGTCGGATATTAATATATTTTTATTAAACTTTTCTCGCAGTTTGCTGCGAACTTGAACTATGAGAAGTGAATCGCCACCAAGCTCAAAGAAGTTGTCGTGAATTCCTATCGCCTGAATCCCAAGAAGTTCTTGCCAAATATCAGCAAGCGTTTGCTCAGTTTCATTTCTGGGAGTAACATAAGGATTAATCAGTGATGGTCGTTGTTGTTTTGGTTTGGAAAGGTTAGCCGTCTCTAACACTTTAGGGTAAGATTTAGCTTTAAAACCATTATCCTGTTTACCTCGAGTGAGAAAATCACGACTCTGTAGCTTGTAGGCTGATACAATAACCTGGGACTGCGTACTCCCCAAAATTCGTCTAAAAACCTCTATTTCTTCTGAGGGTAATAACTCTTCCTTAAATTGAGATATTGGGGAAATATCCGAAGTTTGATCTTGTGACTGAGCCGCCTGTGCAGCCATCCCCACTTCCTGCCCAGCACACCAGTCAACAGATACAGTGAATGTGTTATCTCGGTTAGTCTTATATTGAGCAAAAGCATCAGCAAAGGTATTGGCACCAATATAATCAATCTGTTCAAATTTCCCTAAGATTTCAATACGTGTTGAACAAAAAACAAAGAAATCCAGTTGAACATTTTTGAGAATACTATCGAGAACCAAGGTACCTCTGACTTTATGTGCTAAGATACTTTCTGCTGTTTCCAGTGTTTTTTGCTGGATCATGCCGCCACTAGGAACCGCTGCTGCATGAATGACACCATTGAGTTGACCAAACCGCTCCTGGGCATAAGCGATCGCTACTTGCATTTGCTCAGTATTAGTCACATCGGCGCTAATGGTCAAAACTTCTGCACATAGTTTTTCCAGTTCGTGTACTTTCCGAATCTTACGACTGATAATATCTTGCTCATCATGAGTGATTAACCATTGTTCCCATTCGTCATAAGCAGGAAAAGCTGAGCTTTCAGTTATAATTAACTTGGCTCGTACAGTCAGAGCCAGATGTTGAGCCAGCCCAAGTCCAATACCTTCGAGTCCACCTGTAATCAGATAAACTCCTCCTTGCCTTAGTAGTGGTGTCTCTTCCTTCACTTGATATATTTGGATAGGCTCAAAGGTTTGCACCCAGCGGTGAAAACCACGGTAGGCAATCACTGGATCATAAGTATGAGTTTGTAGCTCTTTGAGCAATTGATCTATGAATTTTTGCTCGCTCCAGTTTGCTTGTTTGGGAATCACAACATCAATGCTACGACAGCTAATGTTTGGGTATTCTTGAGGAATGACCTTAATAGGTCCGAGTAAAGTAGCTTTTTCTGGACACAGTAACTCTTGACCTACTACTTCCTGCATATTATTGGAAATAACCGCAATTTGAAGCTCATCAGTAGAATTCTGTTTTCCGAGTGCCTGTGCTAGAAACTGTAGACTATAAAATCCTGTTTCTTGAGATTTATCAACGGTTTCCAGTTTTAACTCTCTGCGCTCAACAGGTGTGACACTCCATAAATGAACAATTGTTTTTGGGAACTTGTTTTGTGCTAAAAGTTGATTAAGTAAAGTTTCATAGTCATGAAGTTGTCGAGGATTCAGAGTATATAAGTGATCGCTTAGTTTAGCAAACTCCGACCCGATCCTTACGGTGATTGCATTGTGATCCTCAAGTTCAAGTCGTTTCATGAGTTCTTCACCCAAGCCGCACTCATCAATAAACACCAGAGTACAGGACAAAATTGGATTCTTACTAGCTTGATTGACGGGTAGTGGGGAGCGTTTCCAAGATGGAACGTAGAACCAGTTTGCCATGTCCGGATTTTTGCGTAGAGAGGTTGTCAGCAAAGTCTCTACATCCGTCTTGACAGCGTCTGTTTGTTTTTTGGGTTCAATCCAGTAACGTTGACGCTCGAAGGGATAGGTCGGCAAAGGTAGATGATGACACCGCTTATGAGTATAGAATCCTAACCAATCCACCTCAAACCCAGCAAGCCATAGCTGACCTAATGTATTTAACAAAAACGCGACATCCGAGCCCGGTTCTTGTGGATGGCGTAACGAAGTTAACATAACTTGCTCAGCCACTTTATCTGGATGCCGTTTAGCTAATGTACTCAACGTCCGCCCAGGACCAACTTCTAGGAGAATCCGCTTTGGCTGTTGCACTAACTCAGCAATTCCTTCAGCAAAGCGCACTGTTTGCCGTAAGTGCTTTGCCCAATAGCTTGAGTCGGTTGCCTCTGATACAGTAATCCAAGTACCAGTCACGTTGGATAGAAAAGGAATTTGCGGAGCATTCAGCTTGATTTTTTGCACTTGTGCCATTAACGGCGCAATGATCGGCTCCATCATTTGAGAATGAAAGGCACCCGATGTATGCAGACGACGACAGTCAACCCCTTCTTCAATCAACCTGTTGTGCAATTCATCAATCGCTAATCTTGATCCCGAAACCACGCACAGAGATGGTGCGTTGATTGCAGCTAGGGCAAGTTCTTCGTCAAGCATTGATTGCACTTCTTTCTCGCTAAGGGGTACAGCCAGCATGTCACCAGCAGGTATTTGCTGCATCAGTTGTCCACGGGCGGCTACCAGCACCAATGCATCTTCTAGAGAGAACACGCCAGCAAGAGTTGCGGCCACATATTCTCCAATACTGTGACCAATCATTGCAGAAGGACGCACTCCCCAAGCCATCCATAACTTTGCTAAAGCATATTCAACAACAAATAGTGCTGGCTGAGTAATATAAGTTTGTGTCAGCTGTTGTGCTGCCTGTTGTCTCTTTTCTTCGCTTGGGTACACAAGAGTGCGTAAGTCAAGACCTAAAACAGGTATAAGTATTTCACAGCAATAATCAACTTGTTTCCGAAAAATTGGCTCGCTCTGGTATAGTTCTTTACCCATGTTTACATACTGAGACCCCTGACCAGGAAACAGAAACACAACCTCTCGCTCACAAGGTTCGGTGAAATGGGTAAAAACTCGTTGCGGATCTTTTATTTCTAAAATTTTGACTGTATCGTCAATATCTTGACAAACTAACATTCGACGATGGTCAAAAGCTCGACGACCTACCCCAAGGGTGTAAGCGACATCAGCCAAATTGAGATTTGGGTGCTGCTTAAAGTGCTCAACTATGTTAGTTGTAGCAGTTTCCAGTGCCGAGTTAGTCTTTGCGGAAAGCACTAACAACTGACACTGTCGCAACGATCCGGAGGGTTCAACTATAGGAGCTTCCTCCAGAATCACATGAGCGTTAGTACCACCAATACCAAAGGAACTAACTCCTGCACGTCGAGGGTATCCGTTTGACTTCCATTCTGAAAGCTTATTATTAACATAAAAGGGGCTGTTAGCAAAATCAATTTGGGGATTAGGCTCTTGAAAGTGTAAGCTAGGTGGTATCTGTTTGTGTTTGAGTGCGAGAATGGTCTTGATTAAACCAGCAACACCAGCCGCAGTATCTAGGTGTCCAATGTTAGTTTTTACTGATCCAATGGCGCAGAAATCCTTCTTTTTAGTTTTGGCGCGAAAAGATTTGGTAAGCGCTGCAATTTCAATCGGATCTCCTAAAACAGTCCCAGTGCCATGAGTTTCTACATAGCTGATTGTCTCTGGTTCAACCCTAGCGATCGCAAGTGCCTCAGCAATCACCTTTGCTTGACCATCGATACTCGGAGCTGTATAACCAACTTTTGAAGAACCATCATTATTAATAGCTGAACCTTTAATAACAGCATGAATATTATCTCCATCCGCAAGAGCATCTGCTAATCGCTTTAAAACGACTATGCCCACACCATCACCGCTCACAGTTCCTTTTGCTTGAGCATCAAAAGCGCGACAATGTCCGTCAGGAGACAAAATTCCCCCCTCTTGATAAAAATAGCCAGTTTTTTGTAATCTTGTTACACAAACTCCACCAGCCAAAACCATATCACATTCACGATCTATCAAGCTTTGACAGGCTAAGTGAACGGCAACTAATGAGCTAGAACATCCAGTTTGGACAGTGATAGCTGACCCCTTCAGGTCTAGTTTATAAGCAACTCGGGTAGTCAGGTTATCTGTACGATTGTTATGCCTAATTTGGTCAAGACCGACTAATTTTATCAGTTCAGTGTTGGAAAAAAGATTGAATAAAAAGTAGGAGCTAATACTGGCACTACCGTAAACACTAATTCGACATTCATTGGTTTTAGAATCATAGCCAGCATTTTCAAGAGCCTCCCAAGCACTTTCCAAAAAGAGACGGTGCTGTGGGTCCATAATTTCTGCTGTTCTAGGAGAGTAATCAAAGAATGAAGCGTCGAATAATTCTATATCTTCCAGTACAGCATTTGCTTTAACATAATTAGGGTCACTCAGTAAAGATGCATCTACCCCTACAGACTCCAGTTCTTGATTTGAAAAAAATGAAATTGATTCGCTCCCTGAACGCAAATTATGCCAAAAAGCATCAAGATTCCTGGCTTTAGGAAACCGTCCAGACATACCGATAACTGCTATATCTAAATCGCCTATTTGATTTTGTGTTTCTAGGCTATTCATTACAATTTCCTTCTTTATGACTTGATGATTTGCAGTGAGGGTTATTTAGGTATTCATCCTAAATTATGTTTTTAAATTAGATAATTTTACCGAGATTGTGTTCTTGACTGCCTTGAATTAATGCGGCTTTGCGCTCGTTGATTGCTTTCTTCAAAAGAAGATGTTTCAGTTTTTTCTTGTGTTAAATATTTCGCCAAGGAGTTTATAGTTGGATATTCAAACAAATTAACTAT
>JAQYWN010000133.1 GCA_029379265.1 Rhizonema sp. NSF051 | reverse complement strand
GTAATGCTTGGGTTCATCATACTCTATTTAGGATCAATTCAAACTATCTAATTGAACAAATACAACATCCTACTTTTGACACAATAAGTGCTTGATTTAACTAAACTTGCTAAGACAAATGCGTATTCGTTCTTATTTACAGAAAATGTCTTTATACATTAATTTAGTTCATAGATAAGCATTTATTAACCTGACCATCTTCCGAATTAGGGATTCTTAGCTGAAACTTTAATTAGCTAAGTAGTCTACTTTTTAACTTTTCTGATAAATTTGTAGTAACACAGTAGATTCTGACTTAAAGGCTACTATTTAGCCGAATACTTTCAATAATCTGGTCTGTACTACGTATCTCAACTTCCACTACAAATGTAAAAATTGGCACTTGTAATTCATCAAGCGTGATATTGCTTGACAACACAACGTTGGAGAGAGTTTTCAGTAGTTATGCCCAAAGTACCATTAGGTGAGCAAGTCGCCGTTGCTACTCGCCACATGTATTGCGGCGTAAATCATCACTTTAGTAGCCATTGGCAAGTGTTTGTCACTATAAATGAAGGAAAGAGATGCTTCTGTCTAAGCTTTGCAAAGGTAGGCTCTAAAATTTAACACTCTCGGTATGACCTTAAAAACTCTTGATCTAACGTATGTACTATTCATATTTATCTTCTACAAAAAATAAGACATTATGGAGATACCACTCAAGTCTTATATCCACTGCAATGGAGCAAGCCCTACGTATGTCGTGGACTTGCTCCACTTTTAGGGATCTCTATGATTCGCTCTTGTCGATGTTGAAAATTACATACCTCTTTGGAGGTATGTAATAAGTTAGATTTTCTTTCTAAATAGACTTGACATAAGTGTATACCTGGCAAGTAAACGTCTAGACTGATTATGACTTTATCAAAAACACGACTAGTTTTAAGAAGATTAGTTTTGACTTTCTTTATCTTGGAGCAAGAGTTAACACCTCGTAAATGAAAAATCTTGCATGAAAATTTTATTGATAGAAGACGATCAATCTATTGCTTCAATCCTGAAAAAAGCACTCACGGCTTATAACTACCAAATTGAGATAGTAAACGATGGTCAAACTGGGCTGGAATTTGTAAAAGCTTTTAATTACGACCTCCTCTTGCTGGATGTAATGCTTCCCAAACTGGATGGCATTAGCCTTTGTCAACAATTGCGCTCGGAGGGTTATCAAATGCCCATCCTGATGCTGACTGCCAACGACAGCACCACAACTCGTGTCATGAGCTTAGACGTGGGAGCAGATGATTATGTCATCAAGCCGTTTGAAACGAGCGAGTTAATTGCTCGAATTCGAGCGTTACTGCGACGGGGACGGGAAGTTTTACCTACGGTACTAACTTGGGAAAACTTACACCTTAACTTCAACACTAGAGAAGTCACCTATGACAGCAAGCTTCTGCGCCTTACCCCTAAAGAGTATAGTTTACTAGAGCTTTTTCTCCGAAATCCTTGTAGGATTTTTAGCCGAAGTGCTTTGCTAGATCGCATTTGGTTATCCTCAGAAATTCCAGGGGAGGAAGCTGTAACAACCCAAATTAAGGGTTTGCGGCAGAAGCTAAAAGCCGTGGGCATAACCGTAGATTTAATTGAGACAGTTTACGGATTTGGCTATCGGCTTAACAAAAAAAACAAGGCGACAAAAGAACAAGAAAAAGTAAAGCCAGCAGAAGAGCAAACAGAAAAGCACATAGCTGAGGCAAAGGTTACGGCTGTGGTAAATACAATGTGGGAGGAGTATCAAGAGAGTCTGAAAGAAAAGTTTGACTTATTTGAGCAGGTGCAAGCACACTCATCAAAGAAAACTTTAGATATCCAACTACTGAAGGAAGCACAGGCGGAAGCTCACCGCTTAGCTGGATCTTTAGGGTGTTACGGCTTGCTTGAAGGTTCAAAAGTAGCGAGGCAAGTTGAACTGTGGCTGCAAAGTTGGATAAGTCTCAAGCAAAATGCGACATTACGGATGGAGAAATTAGAGAAATCAATCAACCGTTTGAAAAAAATCTTGCTTTCTCAGGTATTTGAGGGAGAAGATAAAATAACAAGCCGACAACGGGGAGCAGATGGAGAAATTCTTTATTCATCCCTTTTATCTCCCCTGTCCAAAGAAAAGTGCCACGCTAAAGCGAGGAACAGGGCTATGGTTACAAGAATAAGGGAAGAGTTGAAACCAATTCACTTAGTAAAGCAGATAGAGTTATTTGAGCAGGCGCTTGTAAACTTATCAACCACAAGCCTAGATAGGTGCTTGCTGTCCGAAGCAGAGGCAGCAGCTCATTGCTTAGTTGAATCTTTGGAGTGTTTGGGGTTGCCTGAAGGTTCAAAAGTCGCAAGAGAAATTGAACTGTCGCTACAAGTCTTGACATCTGGGCGGCAAAGCATAACGTTGCAGTTGGAGAAGTTTGAAGAATTAATAAAATTACTAAAAAGAATGTTAAAGCAGTCAACTATACCAGTGACCCCTTCTCCCTCTATACCATCAGCGCGACTGCTGATAATTGACGACGATATTGTGGTGAGAGAACGAATAAAAGTGGAGGCGATCGCTTGGGACTTGGAGGTAGAGGAAGCCACAAGCCTGATAGCGGCAAGAAGCTTAGTTGCCGTGCATCCCCCTGATGTCATCTTACTCGAGCTCTCCTTGCTCGACTCACAGGAGAAGAGTATAACGTTCATTCGTGAATTGACCGAGGATAAGCCGGAAATTCCCGTAATAGTTTTTAGCTCATCCAATCAATTGTGTCAACGAGTAGAAGCCGCACGTCTGGGAGCATATTGCTTTTTACATAAAACTATGAGTGCTGTTCAGGTGCTTTCTGTCGTGAAGACAGCACTCAACCATAATGCCACTAAAGCTAAAGTAATGGTTGTGGATGACGATCCTATAGTCCTAAATCATGTCAAAACTTTGCTGTTACCTAGAGGATTTCAAGTCACTACATTGCAATACTCCCACCATTTTTGGAAGGTATTAGAAGCGGCTATCCCCGATTTGCTCGTTTTAGACATTAAAATGCCAGATTTTAACGGTATTGAACTATGCCAAGCAGTACGCAATGACACTCGTTGGAATCAGTTGCCCGTAATATTTCTTTCTGTCTGTTCAGATACAGAAACACTACATGAAGTTTATGCGGTGGGAGCTGATGACTATGTGGAGAAACCAATTGTCGAATCAGAACTCATTACCCGGATCTTGAATCGGTTAGAGCGCATACAGAAAAATTCAAGAAACGCTATGTCTTATAGAAACCCGCACTCTAAGAAGTACGACACAGCAAACTTATGTCGGTAAAAGACTAACTTTTAACAGTAGATGATGAGGTTAGGCTTCCTCTTATCTTATTCCTTACCTTAACCTGCTCACGCTATGGATCAAAACGAGTTTTTCCCCTTAGAAGCAAGTCATTTAACGAATTGCGATCTTGAACCCATTCACACCCCAGCCTTGATTCAGCCCCATGGTATTCTTTTTGTCTTACAAGAACCTAAATTAAACATTCTTCAAGTTAGCAATAATACTAAGGAACGTCTGGGAATTGAGCCTCGAGATCTTTTGGGAAAACCATTAACAGATTTATTGAATTATAGACAAGTTCGTTTGTTGAAAAATAGGTTATCTGCACAATGTGAAGAGATTAATCCTATTAATTTATATGTAAAGACAAAAAAAGGCAGACTATTCTTTTATGGCATACTTCATCGTTTAAATGGAGTCATAGTTATCGAATTAGAAGAAGCTGATTCTAAAGAAAATAATAATTTCTTAAGTTTCTACCATTTAGTTCAGCCTATCATAGTCAAAATTCAAAAAGCTTTGACTTTGCGCGATCTGTGTCAAGTCGTTGTCCGGGAAGTGCGAAAAATGATAGATTTTGACAGAGTGATGGTTTATCAGCTTGATTCTGAAGGCACTGGTACAGTCATAGCCGAAGATAAGTTAGAAAATTTGAGTCCTTTTCTTGGTTTAAACTATCCATCTTCAGCCATACCCGAACAAGCCAAGCAATTACACATTCTTAATCCAATTCAGTTAATTCCTGATGTTAATTATCAACCTGTAGAACTGATTCCTATTTATAATCCAATCACTTATGAACTTTTAGATCAAAGCTTCAGTGTTTTAAGAAGCGTTTCGCACATGCATCTTGAGTATCTCCAAAATATAGGTGTTGCAGCTTATCTCTCAATATCTTTAATTCGTGATGAAAAATTATGGGGATTTATTATATGTTATAATTATTCGCCTAAATTTGTTCATTATAAAGTGCGTACTGCTTGCGAAATGCTCAGTAAAGTGATGTCTCTAGAACTAGCTTCTAAAGCTGATGAAATTGCTCAGATAAATCAGCAACTGACATTAGCTTTACAAGCAGTAAAAATGGGAATTTGGGATTGGGATTGGCAGACTAATAAAATCATTTGGTCAACAGGTCACGAGCAGTTATTTGGATTTAAACCAGGGTCTTTTCCAGGAACTCTCGAAGCTTTTATGGCTTGTATTCACCCAGATGATGTAGAATCTGTAATTTTAACCATATATCAGGCACGCAGTCTGCATCATGATTATTATCAAAAATTTCGGATAGTGTGGTTGGATGGTAGCATCCACTGGATTGAGTCTAAGGGAAAATTTTTCTATAACGATGAAGATCAAGCAGTGCGGATGCTGGGAACTGTCGTAGACATTAGCGATCGCAAAGCTAGAGAAGAACAACTGCGTCTGTTGGAATCTGTCATTGTCAATACCCATGACGCAGTACTGATCGGCGAGGCACAACCAAATGATCCAGCGCATCCCCAAATTGTCTACGTTAATCCCGCATTTAGCAAAATGACCGGTTATACTTTAAAGGAAATCTTAGGCAAAACACCGTCTATTCTCGTAGGTGAAAAAACAGACCAGATAGTTTTAGATAAAATTTGTACAGCACGGCAAAACTATCAACCAGTGAAGTTTGAGGGGATTCATTACACTAAAGAAGGCAGACAATTCTGGGCTGAAGTCAATGTTTTCCCAGTAGCAGATAAAACAGGTCGATTTACTCACTGGGTATCAGTGGGGCGTGACACCACTGCACGAAAGCAGGCAGAAGATACGTTTAAAGAGAGTGAGGAGCGGTTTCGCCAGCTAGCAGAGAATATCCAAGATGTTTTTTGGATCAGAGATTTAAAAATTGGCAAGATATTGTACGTCAGCCCAGCCTACGAAAAAATTTGGGGACGCAAGAGGGAAAGCTTGTACGCCAATTCTGTAGACTGGAGTCATAGCATCCATCCCGATGACTGGCAAAGAATACAAGCTGCTGCTATTATCAATGCTGAAAACTCATATCAAGGCAGTTTTGAACATGAGTACCGCATCATACGTCCAGATGGAACAGAGCGGTGGATTCGAGACAGGGGGTTTCCAATTCGGGATGAGCTTGGACAAGTCCACCGTATAATTGGGATTGCACAGGATATTACTGAGCGCAAACAAGTAGAAGCTACCTTACAGCAACTCAATGAGGAGTTAGAAATTCGAGTTCAACACCGAACTCTTGAGCTAGAACGCTCTCAAGCAACGCTGCTACAGCAATTGAGACGAGAGCGGGTGATGGTAAGCTTAACTCAACAAATACGCAATTCCCTAGACTTGAAAGTCATTCTGAACACCACCGTTACCAAAGTGCAAAAATTGCTGGGAGCGGATCGCGTTGTCATATACCAATTGCGAGCCAATGGTACCGGAAGCGTCATTGCCGAAGCCGTTAGAGGCGAATGTACTAGAATTTTAAACCTCGTATTCCCCGAAGAGACGTTTCCCGGAAAATGCCGCCAGCGTTATCTTGAAGGACGAATTTATATCCTTAGCGATCGCGACAAAGACGACATCATCCCGTGTCTAGCAGACTTTTTAGCTCATATTCAAGTCAAGGCAAAACTGGTAGTTCCCATTATTCAACAAGACACTCTTTGGGGACTGCTGATTGCACACCAGTGTAGTGAACCGAGGGATTGGCAAACCTGGGAAGTTGATTTGCTCCAGCAGTTAGCGAATCAAATGGCTATTGCCATTCAGCAATCAGAACTCTACCAGCAATTGGAGGAAGAACTGCGTGAACGCCAGTCGATGGAAGTCGCATTGCGACGAAGCGAAAATCTGTTTCGTTCTTTAAGTGATTCTGTGCCAGTAGGTATTATTAGAGCGGATGCTCAGGGGAGAATTATCTATACAAATCCTTGTTGTCAAGCAATTTGTGGATATACCTCAAGAGAAGCGTTGGGGGACGGTTGGATACAGTTTGTTCACCCCGATGATCAACACATTATTCTGCCTCAATGGGATGCATTAGCAGTCGTAAAACAGGAATTCTTTTGTGAAGTTCGTTTTGTCCACCGGAACGAAACTATACGCTTCTGTCGAGTCAGATCAGTTCCCCTGTTTTCCGAATCAGGTGAATTAACTGGTCATGTTAGCACAGTAGAAGATATTACGGAAAGTCGAGCAATTGAAAAAATGAAGAACGAGTTTATCTCGATTGTGAGCCACGAACTGCGAACACCCCTCACTTCAATTCGCGGCTCTTTAGGATTACTCGTTACTGGGATACTCAAAGACAACCCGGAATCTGCCCAACAAATGTTAGAAATCGCTGCTAGCGATACGGAACGTCTAGTACGTTTAGTCAGTGATATTCTTGATTTAGAGCGTCTAGAAGCAAACAAAGTTACCTTGCTCAAGGAGTGGAGCTACGCGGCTCTACTTATGCGGCAATCTATGGAAATTATGCAGCCTTTAGCAGGGGAAAACAAAATTAGCCTGCACATTGTACCTACTTCCGTGCAAATACTAGCAGATCCAGACCAAATTATTCAAACTCTTGTGAATTTGGTCAGCAACGCAATTAAATTTTCGCCCCCAGGCAGTACGGTAACACTGAGTGCCGAAGAGCTACCAGACGAAATTTTACTGAAAGTTCAAGATCGAGGAAGAGGCATTCCTAATGATAAGCTAGAAATTATTTTTGGAAGGTTTCAACAAGTCGATCTTAGTGATTCCCGCACAAAAGGAGGAACAGGCTTAGGCTTAGCGATCTGTCACAGCATTGTGCAACAGCATGGTGGCAGAATTTGGGCAGAAAGTGTGTTAGGAGAAGGTAGTACTTTCTATTTTACGGTTCCCAAACCCCAACCAGATTGAGGGTACAATTTAAAGAATTCTTGGCTTTACAGGGTAGCTCCGCTTTTTTCAATACCAATTGTGCTGAGTATTAAGATAATTTATAATAGCACTCGTTGAAAACCTTGCGGCTGTCTTCCCAAGGTTTTCAACTAGTGTTATTGTAATTTATTTGTCAAGAGTAGCCTAAGTGAAAATTCGGCTATTTAAATGGTATAAAATCACCTATTGACAGATGAGGTGTAACCCTAATTTGTCACAGAGGACCTATGTCTACAAAGTGTATCTTAGTGATTGATGACGAAAAAAACCTGTGTACCGTTATTAAAGCTTGTTTAGAAAACATCGGACATTGGCAAGTGCTGACAACTCAATCTAGCAGCGAAGGACTGCTATTAGCGCAAACTGAACTGCCTGATGCTATTCTACTAGATGTGATGATGCCGGAGATAGACGGAATAACGCTCTTCCGACGGTTGCAAAGTAATCCGCACACTCAAATTCCAGTTATTTTGCTAACTGCTAAAGTACAAACGGTAGATTTAAATCAATTTTTACAGTTAGGTGTCGCAGGTGTAATTCCTAAACCTTTCGATCCCCTGAAACTGGCCGATCTTGTGGCTGAAATCTTAGGATGGTGATTCAACCACGATCAAGTCAGTAGTTGAGCGGAAATAACTGTAACGCGTCTTTCAACCAAGGGGGGTATAATCACTCGCACCCCCACTGCCAATATTGCAAGGGCTGAGGAAAATTGTCGGTTGGGTGGGGTTCCTCAAATGCCAGTCGCCTGAGGAGGGAAACCCTCCAGAGAGCGCTGGCTCCCCAACCTACCTTAAATTGAATTTTTTAGCAAAACCTACGCAGTATTGCCCCCACTGCCACCTGAAAACTGACTACAAAATGTTAAGGAACAGCAAAATCTACAGCACTCTCATAATTTCCTTATTTTTTGTATGCTCATAGCAACAGACAAGAAGCTTAGGACAACAATCAGTTATAAATTTACAATCTGTAGCACCTCATAATTTCCTTATTTTTGTTGTATAACTTTATTTTTGTAAGGTTACTAAAAAAGGCAGCTAAGCTGAAGAGACTAACGTCTAAATAGCAAATATGCGTTGTGAGCTTTATATCCATAACGCATAAGAATTTTTGTCAAGATGTAGAAGCAATTTTACGTAAGAACTTCCAACATCCCAAAGTTTCTAAGCGTGGTCTTTAACCAAGCCCTTTAGCCTTAAAGATATTCTATCTGCCATTCATGTAAAGATTCAGCAGTCAGCTATCAGCCTATATGACTTGTAAAAATTCGAGTTACATTATCGTTCTCTACAAAATTTATGAGCATAGCTCAAGGCAGAATGCTAATTCATTCATGAGCGTGACACTAGAACTATAAATAATATCATGTTCTGTTGAACGCTCATAATAATGTTTGGAGCAGTGCTTTATCGCTCTCAAAGTATTAAGAGAACTAAAGCGCAACTATGAAGTTATCTTTTATTTAAGTCATTTACTGAACAAGATATAAGTTATTTTACAGTCTTTGATTTTCTACCAAAGTTGTAAGCATCTACAACTTGAAATTTTCATAAATCATTAATTTGTTTACCTAGCAATGGATAATCGTGAGATGCTGAATAAATTGAATGTGAAAAAAAATATTACAGCCAAAAATAGCATTTTGCTAAACAATATAAATAAAATGTTGACCAAAAGAATAAAAACGATACAGAGGAGCAGCGGTTTTCAAAATGATTATAGTGACAATGATGTGATTTTCTGGATAAGATGGGCAAGCTTGCACACCAAAGCACTCGTACTTGCTTTTACCATTGGCACTTTGCCAGTAGTGGCAATTGGAACACTCACTTATAACTTTGTCAACCAATCGACAAGAAAAGAAATCATCAAATACAAACAAGATAAAGCCACTTTGTTTGTAGACAATATAAATAGTTTCATACTAAGACGTTACGACAAAATTCAAAGACTCTCTCAGCTAAAATTTATCAGAAATCCAAAATTAAAGGAAGTTGTAAATCGCGAAGAAATCCAAATATTCTTGAATGACAATTTGGAACCAAAATCTAGCTACGAAAGTATCTCTATCTTCGACATCAATGGCGAGTTAATTAGCTCTTCAAAAAAAGAATCTATTCCTAGCCAAAAAAAACAGGAATATTTTCAAGCAGTACTTAAAACTGACAAACCTTACATTAGCCAGCCCTTTACAACAAAAAGCCCAGATGATGGTGAAATTTACTTAGTTGCTCCTGTCAAAGATATTGTCACAGGTAAAACCATCTATATTCTTCGGACAGTCATACCTGTAAAATCTTTAGCAAGGGCAGTTGATATACCTCAAATCAACCAGGATAATTATGATTTAATCGATGCTTCCGGAAAAATTTTCCTGTCTGGGACAGCTCGTCACGAAGGGCTTGATGCTCGAAAAGAGATTCCTGAATGGAGGCAAATACAAGCAGAAAATCAGGTAACTAGTAGCAGATTTATTAACAAAAGTGACAATACTGAGGAATTAGTAACCTACGTACCTTTACCAACAGTAGAAGATTTACCTTCTTTAAATTGGAAATTAGTTCTGAGTACACATACAGCCGCTGCATTGCTGACACAGCAACAATTATGGCTGTTATTGCAGATCGGTGTACTTGTCACAGCACTGTTTGTTAATGGAAGCGCGGCAATTCTTGCTAACCGTCTGATACAGCCAATTTCGGCTGCCACGATGGCTGTGAAAAAATTGGGTGAAGGTAATCTAGATACCCGCATTCCTATAAAAGGTTCAGATGAATTTGCTGTGTTGGGTTCTCACATTAACCAGATGGCAGACAACCTGCAAGACCGACTACAAAAAAAGATAGAAGAAAGCGAGCAATTAAAGGTATTGACTAACACCTTGCTGTTAATGAACTCCTCGCTTAATTATGAAGATTTGTTCGATATCACAGTTACACAAGCAAGACAGGGACTTAAAGCAGATCGAGTTATCATCTATCAACTCAATCCTCGTGGTGGTGGGCAAGTTATAGCTGAAGGAGCTGTGCCCGGTTTGCCTATTGCGCTTAAGGATACAATAGAAGACCTCATAGATGCTGAAGATGTAGCAGCTTACAGAAAAGGTCGTGTCCTAGTTACTAATAACATTCATGAAGCAGGCTTTGAGCCAAAACAAGTTTTGTTGATAGAACGACTACAAATAAAGGCTTCTTTGATTATTCCAATTCTCAACGATCAGCAATTATTCGGCTTTTTAATTGCTCATTATTGTTTTTTACCTCATATTTGGCAAATCCATGAAATTAATTTCTTACGGCAATTGGCAACTCAACTGGGAATGACCTTAAAACGAGACGATCTTTTGAAGCAAACTAAAAAAGAACACTTAGCAGCAGAAGTCGTTTACCAACAACAACGTCAACACAACAAACAAATCCAAGAGCAATTGCTACAACTGCTCAATGATATTGAAGGAGTATCTAGAGGTGACTTGACAGTACATGCTGAAGTCCCGGTAGGGGCGATTGGTACCGTTGCCGACTTTTTAAACTCCACAGTGGAAAATTTGCGGGAGATTGTTACCTCTGTAAAACTTGCCGCTACCCATGTAGATATTGCCGTTTCCGAAAATTTAGGAGAATTCCCGCAACTTGTAATTAAAGCACTTAAACAGGCAGATCATATCAGTCTTACCCTAAATTCTGTCGATCAAATGACGCTTTCAATTCAAAAAGTTGCAAAAAGTGCTACGCAAGCAGCAGCAATTGCCAGCACTGCCTCTTGGGCTGCTGAAACGGGAGGTAAGGCAATGGATATGACAGTCACCAATATTTTGAGTTTGCGAGAAACTATTTCACAAACCACGAAACAAATCCAACGTTTTGGAGAATCTTCACAACAGATTTCCCGTGTCGTGGCATTGGTTAACGAGATTGCTATACAAACTAACTTGTTAGCTATCAATGCTAGCGTAGAAGCGTCGCGTGCAGGTGAGGAAGCTCAAGGTTTTGCAATGATTGCCGAACAAGTCGCCATACTAGCAACCGAGACTATTGCAGCAACTTTTGAAATGGAATTAATTCTAAGTGGCATTCAACTGGAAAATAAAGAACTAGTCAAGACTATGGAATTAGGCACCTTACAGGTGGTTGAAGGAAGTCATCATATTCAAGATACCAAAGAGAGTTTGAATCAAATTTTCGATTTTTGTCATCAAATTAATGAATTAATGCAATCAATTTCTACCAGAACAGTCTGTCAAGTGCAAACCTCGAATGAATTCACAACTCTCATGAAAGAAACTATTAAAGTATCTGAAATGACTAACAATGCATCTTACAAAGTTTTCACTTGTCTCCAAAAAACAGTTGAGATTTCTCAGGAATTGCACGCAAGTGTCAGTACTTTCAAAATTGATTAAGAAAAGACGTACCCTTAGCAGGGGCTTTCAGTGCTGTTCTCCCTTACACCATTTGTAGAAATGTCTAAAGCCTTAAGGGTAGACATAGCAATCCTATAGGAGTTACAAACTTTGGCTGTTCAGATTCCCGACTTCAAGGGAGAAGTCGGGGATCTTGGCGTTTACGAATCCTCAACGGATTGCTATATTCTCCGCATCTAGTTAGAACTTACGCACTGTACAAAATAACCTATAATATGATGCACGAGATTTGGTAGTTTCAGGCGCTTCGCATAACCCTAATTTACTTGCACCAAGGGCGATCGCTAACTGCTAAACATAACTGAAATACCCAAATTGCGTGTAGTACTTATGTACGATGCGTAAGTCATACTAGTGTGTATCCCTGATTTGATAGAGGGGATTCATCAGAGAGGTAAGGAAAATATGTATGTGACTCAATCGAGATATTTTATGGATATGCAATTAACTAACAGCAATGATCTTTCTTTTATTTCAGTCTGAAAGTCTTAGATCCCCGACTTCTGCGAAGTCGGGGATCTAAGACTTTCATTTTCATAACTCATATAGGATTGCTATATGCACACTCACAAATTAGCCATAATGTGTATAGCAGAAACTTGAGGTTTCAGGCGTTTCGTACAACCCTGATGTGGTTGTAGATTCACTGTGTTGAGTGTTAGACATGGCTCAAAAGCTCAGAAATTGTATAGTACACATGTATGATATGTCAGTCCTCAAGCTTGGAAACTTGACCTAATAATGAGGGTTTCACTCCACGTCTTAGAACTTGCGCTCACGATAAAAAGCGCTACGGCGATACCGCCATGGTCAAGGGCATCACGATTGAAGTTCATCCAGAACGGAGGGCAAGAATAGACAGATAACAAGCTGATTTTGCCCGATGGTGTTCCCTTGTTAAAATCAAAGGCTCATTAGGATGAAAGTCTTCGTTCTAGGAAACTTTCCTCCTCTGGCAACCTTCTAATCAGTTCTCGAACCACATCAGTTGCTGTCCTACCAGTCTTGGCGCAATAATTTTCGAGCTTTCTGGTTTCTTCTGTTGTCAAATTTAAAGTGAGTCTCTTGACTGCCCAGCTTTTCTTAACCATATGTCTAGTCATAGTTGATACAACACCTAATTCACCATAAAAAAGTGAGGAATTTATGAGTGTGCGTAAAATTTATGGGAGTTTTCTAAATTTTCTATTTTCAGTTCAACTACGACTTTTACGATCCTATGCAAGTTCAGCCTAACGACTGAAAAGCGATTCCTTAGGGAGATCCGTAAAAATAAATATTCCGACATACGGCCGGATATTTATTTACTGGTAAGTGCCTTAAATGCGCCTAAGTAGGTGGGCGTAAATAAACATAAAATGGTTTGTTGCTGTTAAGAGCGCTAAAGCGCTACTACGAGCAAATTCTGG
>JAQYWN010000132.1 GCA_029379265.1 Rhizonema sp. NSF051 | reverse complement strand
GAATTTAATCTGATTCATAGATAAAATGAAAAGAATGATGGACTCGTTACTTATTGTGTTACTCCATCACAACACCTCATGTGCGATTATTGATTCCGATGTGCTTACCGTGGATAATTTATGAGCCTTACTCTCTCTTCTCGCTATGACTTTTTAGGACGCTTTTTGCGGCAAGCAATTACTAATATTCTCTCCTCAATTATGGTGCCACTTGCGGGTGCAATCAGTGTGGCATTTTTAGGTCATCTGGAAGATATCAGCTATTTGGCAGGAATGACTTTGGCGATTACCCTGTTCGACTATATCTACTGGGTTTTAAATTTTTTACGCATGGCAACCACAGGAATGACTGCCGAAGCACTTGGACGTAGCGATCGAGAACAAATGCTCCTAGTGGGACTCCGGAATAGTTTAACAGCTGCTGGAATTGGTATACTTTTGCTCATATTACAGTACCCATTACGAGAATTAGGGTTTACTCTTCTAAGTGCCCCCCCAGATGTCAGAGCTTCAGCAATCGCTTATTTTGACATTCGTATTTGGGGATTCCCAGCCGCTTTGCTTAATATGATATTAGTTGGTTGGTTGTTAGGGCAGGAACAGAACAAAAAGGTATTGCTAGTGTCTATATTCGGTAACAGTGCCAATATTGTACTGAACTATCTGTTTATCGTCCGGTGTAATTGGGGAAGTAGAGGTGCTGGGCTATCACAGGCTTTAAGCGATTCTTTGATGCTAATAGTAATTTTGATTTTGGTACTCAAAGAAATTCCGTTTAAAGAGATACAATTCGTAGCTAAACGGATTTGGGACTGGTCAACAATTAAAGCTAATATGACTTTGAATGGCGACCTATTTATTAGGTATTTATGTGTTATGTCCTGCTTCACTATCTTTACTAGCTTGAGTGCAGAAATGGGGACAAATGTCCTATCTGAAAATGCCTTACTTTTGCAAATAGTCCTCCTACATGCATTCTGTTGTGATGGTTTAGGATTAGCCACAGAGACTTTAGCTGGAAATTTTAAAGGCAAAAAAACTCCAGAGCAGTTACTGCCTTTATTACAGATAGCAGTAGGAACTGGTGTATCAGTAGCACTCACCTTCTCAGGGGTATCGATCCTCTTTCCTAAAACTGTGTTTGGGCTACTAACTAACCACACTCAACTCATAGCCGAAACTCAAATATATGTTCCTTGGTTACTAGGCTTCCTGGTATTCACTATATTTAGCTTCTTGCTGGACGGCTTATTTGCAGCTTTAGCACAAGGACATATTATCCGCAATGCCGCCCTAATTGCGATTACGTTAGGGTTTACACCTTTAGCTGTATTGGCTTGGTATTTTCACAGCAACCATATTTTGTGGTTAGCAATGTCGGTGTTCATGGCAGTTAGGGCATTATCACTTGTCATACATGTGCCGAAGATACTGGAAAGCAATGTCGCCACTTGCGGAAGACGCGAGACATCGGCGTAATACCATTTCACGAAAGTCTTGATACAATTCGCGTAAAGTTCTGCTTCCCCTGCTCAAGAAAGCTTCCCCTGCAAGCCTAAATGTATCAACTTTAAAGTGAAACGGTATAACGCAGTGGCTCCTCCCCACTCTCATTCCCTGCCTTGACTGTAGATAAGTGTATGTTTCCACTTATCTATGCCTGTGGATAGGTGACGAAAATTTATACAGTTCATCCTGAAGTGTGACTGGAATTGTGCCTATAGAGCCACAAAGCTAAAGCGAGTGGATTGCTATTCTTTCTTCATAGCTCAAAAACGTTTCACACACTTGCAATTATGGATATTCTAGCTTGGATAGTTTTAGGTCTTCTTGCTGGCGCTATTGCTAAAGCCATCGATCCACAAGCCCGTGGCGGTGGTTTAGTATCTACACAATTCTACTTGGAATCATTGGATACCAGAATTAAGTCGCGCGTCATTGCTGTCGCTGCTATCAATATATCTGCCTCTTAGAAAGTCAAACCCCTACGTCTTAAATCTGCATGAATTTCGCAGGCTTTTTCGATAATATCTATAATCATACAAGAATAAAATCTTATATTGTCTGCATATTTCATTCAACAAGCGAACTATTGACCAAGGATCGATACCGCCAGCTGGAGCACCAAGTCAAGTCTCTTTTCCCATTATTAACAACCAAGGCACTGTATTTTATGACAAATCAGGGTATTTTGGTGATGCTAGTAGTTATATCAACAACATCTTTAGGTTAGGCAGTGAAGATTCCACGCCAGTTGCTGTGTCAGATCAAATACAAAGTGTCAATTCTCTAGCTGCTAATGATCAAGGAAATATTGTCTTCTTCAGTTCTCTCACATCGAGAGAAACAGGACTTTTTGGGATCGACAATGGCGTAATTACTAAGGTTAACGATCTCTCTGGAAAGGCTAAGATTAATAACCTTGGCTTGATCGCCTTTCAACCGTCGCCAAACGGTGCGGGGATTTTTATAACTTCAGGTGCAGACATAAAGCAAGTGATTGCTCCTGGTGATTCCCTCTTGGGTTCCACTGTGGCAGACATAAAGTTTGGTGGATTGAATGACGCCGGTGAGATTGCTTTCGTTGCTTCACTCACGGATGGGACCAAAAAAATCTTTCGAGCCGATCCTATCAGAAAACCACATTCAAAGCACGCTAAGATCCAGGATCAAGTATAGCGTTAAGCTCATCCCTCCCTTAAAAGGAGTGGGATTTCGCGTCCAAAGTCATTAGTCATTTATCATTTGTATTGCTTTTTACTAATGACGATTTTAGCTTCTTTCCTTGAAATTCCAAACTCATGATTCTAATTCTAACCAATCTTCTAAACTAATTCCCGGAACTCTTCGCATATCAGAATCATGGGAAACAAGAATTAAGCCGCGTGTAATTGCCGTAGCTGCTATCAAAATATCCGCATCTTCTAAAGAATTACCCCTACGTTTTAAATCTAGATGAATCTGTGATGCTCTCTCAATAATTTCTATGTCGTCCAGTAGTAAAACTTTTACTTTTCCTATTTTAGCCTTTTGCCATGAAATTCCAAACTTATGATTCTGATTCCCACCAATCTTCTAACTTTCATCCCTGACTTCTGGCAAGCTCATAGTGATGGGCGTAAATGAGTCGTATGCATGCTTTAAGTGATCAAGTAGAGCTCCTAAAAGTTTTAACACCGCGCCTGGTGGCAACTCGATTTTTTCAGGTGTAATTATGGTATGCATATTTGCCTGCCTTTAGAAACTCCGACCACGCTGAATCTAATTGTACCCGCTCAAGAAGCGCTGCATTTTAGCCAGCAAGCACAAATAAAAAAGGGCGGACAACTTGCCCACCCTATAAAAAATAAAAAGTATTCTGTTCAGGTCAAAAATGTGAGGGAATTTTACGTTTTATCTTTTACTCCATAACCTATGTAAGATTATTTACCTTCTTTTTAACTTACAAGACGGCTCGGGAGTAAAAGATAGCTAAAAGCTTAACAATTAACCCAACTGTTCTTTCGCCTTAGTGATGATATTGTCAACCGTGTAGCCAAACTTCTCTAATGCAACGGGACCTGGGGCTGAAACACCAAAGGTGTCAACACTAATCATCGTGCCTTCAGTGCCAATGTAACGGTGCCAACCGAAGCTAGAAGCTGCTTCCACAACTAAGCGCTTGGTAACCGACTTTGGCAATACAGACTCGCGGTATTCTGCGGGTTGCTCATCGAACAATTCCCAAGAAGGTAAGGAGACGACACGAACTTTTTTACCTTCAGCACGGAGTTTATCAGCAGCTTCCACACACATGTAGACTTCACTACCAGTACTAATTAGGATAATGTCCGGAGTGCCTTCACTATCAGCAAGGATGTAACCACCCTTCGTCACACCCTCAATTGAGGAACCGGCTAACTGAGGGAGGTTTTGCCGACAGAAAATCAGCAAGGTGGGGCGATGTTGATTAGCGTATTCTACCGCTACCTTGTAAGCACCGGAGGTTTCATTACCATCAGCAGGACGAATCACTGTTAAGTTGGGAATTGCCCGCAACGAAGCGATGGTTTCTACTGGTTGGTGAGTTGGACCATCTTCACCCAAACCAATTGAGTCGTGAGTCATCACATAAATGACTCCAGCTTGGGATAATGCTGACAGGCGAATTGCTGCCCGCATGTAATCAGTGAACACCAGGAAAGTCGCACAGTAGGGAATTAGACCCGAACCGTGCAGAGCAATACCGTTACAAATTGCGCCCATACCATGCTCGCGGACACCAAAGCGGAGGTTGCGGTTTTGGTATTGTCCTTTTTGGAAGTCACCAAATCCTTTCAGTAAGGTGTTGTTAGAGTGGGCAAGATCAGCAGAACCACCAATGAGTTGTGGTAAAACTGGAGCTAGGGCATTGAGGGTGGCTTCAGAAGTTTTACGAGTGGCTATTGCTTTGTCACTCGTAGAGTACTTAGGAAGAACGTTCTCCCAATCTGTAGGTAGTTTGCCACTGAGATATTGCTCAAATACAGCAGTATCTTCAGGGTACTTGTGTTTGTAGTCAGCGAAGGTTTTGTTCCACTCGGTTTCTAAATTTGCGCCGCGATCAACAGCTTGACGCCAATGATTGAGTACATCTTTTGGCACTTCAAATTCTGGGTATTCCCACCCTAGATTGTCGCGAGTAAGTTTTATTTCATCCTTACCGAGAGCCGCACCGTGAGCGTCAGCGCTGTTAGCTTTGTTCGGGGAACCATAGCCGATAGTTGTTGTCACCTTAATGAAACTCGGCTTATCGGTAACGGCTTTAGCTGCTTCTAACGCTTTGTGAATTGCTTCTAAATCCGTGTTGCCATCCTCAACGTGCTGTACGTGCCAACCGTAAGCTTCAAAGCGCTTAGAAACATCTTCAGTGAAGGAAACATCCGTGGAACCATCAATAGAGATGTGGTTGTCGTCATACAGAGCAATCAACTTGCCTAATCCCAAATGTCCCCCTAAGGAACAGGCTTCTCCAGAAACGCCTTCCATGTTACAACCATCACCTAAAATTACGTAGGTGTAGTGGTCAACAATTTTTGCATCAGGCTTGTTGAATTTTGCGGCAAGATGTGCTTCTGCCATTGCTAAACCGACGCCATTGGCAATTCCCTGTCCCAAAGGTCCGGTAGTGACTTCCACACCTGGTGTTTCAAAGTTTTCTGGGTGACCAGGGGTTTTAGAACCCCATTGGCGGAACTGCTTAATGTCCTCTATTGTCACGCTGTCGTAACCAGTCAAGTAGAGTAGGGCATACTGCAACATACAGCCGTGACCAGCAGACAAAACAAAGCGATCGCGGTTAAACCATTTGGGATTTTTTGGGTTAAACCGCAGCAGTCTATCCCACAGAACAAACGCCATTGGCGCTGCACCCATTGGTAGTCCTGGGTGACCAGACTGAGCTTTTTCTACGGCATCAATTGCCAAAAAGCGGATTGAGTTGATACAAAGTTCTTCGAGGGTTTGGGTTGCAACAACCATAATCTCTTGTTCTTTACGACGGGTTAGCACTCTTTGAGTCAGACTCCACTTGGGGAGGCGAAAAGCAATGTGGGTTTTGAAAGCGAGTTAGCAGTGTGGAAGTTCTTCCCGCAATTGCGTTCTCCTCACCAAACTTCTCGCCTTATTGCCGTGTTGTTTCGGATCTCCCCAAGCCAGTATCTTCATCATCCCATTGGTACTTGTTGACGGACAAGCCGCATAACTCGGGATAATTGATTTGAATCTTGAATTATTTTATAAAGAATTCCCCCAGTTATCAGTTGCCAAAGGGACTGAATTATGCTTTCTCCCGTCCCGGACTCTGTAGGGAATACCCTTACAGACTACCATACTTTTACTGAAGAAAAAATCCAGTACTGAGAACTCATTCGTCAGAATTGTTCAATGGAAAATGGGGATAGTGGCGATCGCTGCGGTGGAAATCATGAGACTGCCAGAAGCATAGCAGCCTTCTTCAAAGGACGTATTCTGCGTACAAACTTCTTAAACTAAATCCAAAATTTCAAATCTCCTACTTTAGAGGTACTTTTTAAAGGCAAGCGTGACATTATGACCGCCAAAACCAAACGAATTTGATAGTGCGACTCGAACATCTAATTCGCGGCTGAATTTAGGAATATAATCCAAGTCACATTCAGGATCGGGATTTTCCAGATTGATTGTGGGTGGAACTCGGTTATGAGCGATCGCTAGTACTGTGGCGACGGCTTCAATACCTCCAGAACCGCCTAATAGATGACCTGTCATTGATTTGGTGGAACTAACTGCTACCTTATAGGCATGCTCGCCCAAAGCTTTTTTCATTGCTGCGGTTTCCGTTGAATCGTTAGCCGAGGTGCTTGTGCCGTGGGCATTAATGTAAGTGACTTGTTGTGGGGTTAGTCCGCCATCCTTCAAAGCCAGTTGGATAGCTCTAAAGGCTCCATCCCCACCTGGAGCCGGGGATGTCATATGATAGGCATCGCATGTCATCCCGTAGCCAACGATTTCCCCATAAATCCTCGCACCACGACTGAGAGCGTGTTGCAGTTCTTCTAGGATTAAAATACCCGCACCTTCACCCATGACAAATCCATCGCGATCTCGATCAAACGGACGACTCGCATGTTCCGGATCGTCATTGCGAGTTGAAAGTGCCCTCGCTGCCGCAAATCCGGCTATGGACAGAGGTGTCACTGCTGCCTCCGTTCCCCCACTTATCATCGCTTGGGCATATCCCCCTTGAATCAGGCGAAAAGCATCACCTATGGCGTTTGAGCCTGCGGCACAAGCGGTTACTGAACAGGAATTTGGTCCTTTGGCACCAGTGTGAATTGCCGTTAATCCGGCTGCCATATTGGCAATCATCATCGGTATCATGAAAGGACTACAGCGATCAGGACCACGGTTGAGGTAAATTGTTTGTTGGTCTTCCAACACCTTAAGACCACCAATACCAGAACCAATCATTACGCCTATTTGTTCGGCGTTCAAATCGTTAATGACTAACTTGGCATCCGCAAGAGCCTGTTTTGCCGCCGAAACGCCAAATTGGGCAAACCTGTCCATGCGCTTAGCTTCTTTGCGATCCATGTAATCATGCGGATCGAAGTTTTTCACCTCACCTGCAAAGCAGCAATCATGGCGTGACGCATCAAACAAGGTAATTTTGCCAATACCATTCCGCCCGCTTACCAATCCTTCCCAATATTCAACTGGTGTATTACCAATCGGTGTAATTGCGCCGACACCAGTGACAACAACGCGTTTACGTATAAAATCACTCATGACTAAGTTAGAGAATAGGGAGTAGGTAGGAGCAGGTTTAATCATAGATAACATCTGGATACAACAGACGTGATCTCAAACCCGCCCGTACAGGAGTAGGGAGTAGGGAGTAGGAATTTTTGGTTGTTGGTTATTAGTTATCAGTCGAAATTTCTACGACTTACTAACGCTCTTCCCACTCTCCATTTCCCACTCCCCTTCCCCATTTAGGCGGATGCAGCAACTTTATTGTTAATGTAATCTGCCGCCTCTTGAACGGTTGTAATCTTTTCGGCGGCTTCATCAGGAATTTCGATATCAAACTCTTCTTCCAACGCCATAACCAGTTCAACGGTATCCAGAGAATCTGCCCCCAAATCGTTGGCAAAATTCGATTGTGGTTTAACCGTCTCGGCCTCAACACTTAGTTGCTCGACGACGATTTTCTTTACCTTTTCAAAAGTTTCCGCTTGGCTCATGAAAAAATTCCTCTACCAGTTGCTATAATCCGCTCTTCAATGGACTACATATTTTTGAGCATATACATCTTATCTGATAGCGCGAGCGCATACACTGTGTAAATGGTTTTGTTTTGCAATTCTTATACCAAGTTGCATTCAAACGCGATACATGGGTATAGGGCATCGGCACTTCAGCTGTTAGCTGACTGCTCACTGCTTAGTCTCACTAAATTTTTGGAGAACGTCCATTCTGGCACATCGACAGCTTTATAGCTTTAAACCATCATTCATTACTTGCCACGCAGACAATTATCCTGAGTCCTGAGTCCTGAGTCCTGTCTCCAGCAGTGATAAAACAGTTATTGTTAAGAGCTACTACCCAAAATTAATCATTACTTATGCTATCCCATACTTTGAAATACGCTTACTTCCCAGGCTGTGTTGCCCAAGGTGCCTGCCGGGAACTTCACTCCTCAACTCTTGCCCTCTCACATGCCCTGGGTATCGAACTAGTCGAACTCAAAAAAGCTGCCTGCTGCGGTTCCGGCACATTTAAAGAAGATTCTCAACTGTTGGAAGATACAGTTAATGCCCGAAATATTACTTTAGCAGAAGAATTAAATTTACCTCTACTCACTCATTGCAGTACTTGTCAAGGTGTCATTGGTCATGTTGATGATCGCCTGAAAGAATCTCAGCAAACAGACCCCACTTATATCAAGCAGGTTAATAGCTTACTACAGAAAGAAGGTTGTTCCCCTTATCAGGGGACTACAGAAGTTAAACACCTTCTCTACGCCCTGATCACAGACTACGGACTTGAGGAAATTCAAAATCGCGTTCAGCGCAAGTTAACAGGACTAAAATGTGCGGCTTTCTACGGCTGCTATCTTCTGCGTGCCCAAAAATCCATGCCCTATGACGATCCCTTCCAACCGAAAGCAATGGAAAATGTTTTTCGGACTGTAGGCGCAACGCCAATCTATTATAGAGGTCGTACACAGTGTTGCGGTTGGCCTCTTTCCAGCTACGCCACAACCCAATCTTTTCAAATGGCAGGGACGCATATCCAAGAAGCCTTAGAAGCTGGTGCTGATTGTCTAGTCACTCCTTGTCCTCTGTGCCATCTAAACTTAGATTCTCGTCAACCAGAAGTAGAAAAGGTCATTGGACGGAAACTTGGTTTACCAGTACTACATTTACCCCAGTTGATTGCTTTAGCTGTTGGGGTTAGCCCAAAAGTATTGGGTTTAGAACGGCATATCGTTTCTACCAAACCAGTGTTAGAAAAGTTGGGAATGTAATTGAGAGGGGAAGTAATAATTATAAAATCACCCGTTGAAAACCCTTGAGAAGTAGGAGAATTGCGATGAACTTCGTACTGGGAGCAATGCGATGAGCGTGAGGTAGATCCAAAAAAGGGCGATCGCCACCACTTGCTTCGCAGTACTAAAAAATATTTATTACATATCGTCTAGCTGTAAATACTTAATTTTTTGCGAAATGTGGAATGATTATTATTAGTATAAAAAGAACTTTCTGTACTGGTTGAAAAGGCTTTTTAAAGAATGAGGTATCTACCGTAAATGCGGATTATACCGACCATGCTTATTTATCTATGAGGTTACTACTCCCAACAGGAGTGTAAGATTACCTATCTTTTTTACCTTCTTTCTCTGCGTCCTTGGCGTGCGTGTGCGGTTTATCTAATCGGTATTCTTAGGAGCGGGAAGGGAGTAAGCATTTCAGCCGAAGCATCAAGCACTCCTGAATCTCCCCAATCTTTATTGAGAAATAAACCAATCTATAAGTTTTCGTGCAATGCTTAACTTCGGAGGAATTTGCGGCAGGTTGTGTTTGTTGAACCAAGCAGCATCTGCTAACTCTTGCGGATCAATAAGAATTTCGCCATCAGCATAGGTTGCTGTAAACCCAATCATTAGCGAATTTGGAAATGGCCAAGGTTGAGAGCCAAAATAACGGATATCCTTGACTGAAATTCCTGTTTCCTCGTATGTTTCACGTATCACAGTTTCTTCAAGCGATTCTCCTGGTTCAACAAAGCCAGCGATCGCACTATATAAAGATTTAGGAAATCTGTGAGAACGTGCTAACAAGAGATCTTCATTACGAGTGACTAAAACAATAACTGCGGGTGAAAGACGAGGGTAGTTCACCAACCCACAGTTCAGACAGCGCTTAGCACGCTGATCTGGTAATTGTGTTGTTTGGGTTGCACAATGACCGCAGTATTGGTGAGTACGATCCCATTCTGAAATCTGAAATGCAAGACCACTTAAAGAAAAAAAGTCTTCCTCTAGACTACCAAACAGCTCGCGCAGTCCGCTGAAAGTCATACCCTCAGGAGCGATCGTATCTTTGGGTAGTTCGGCACAATAGCACTCTTGATTATCAAGGGTTCCAAGAAATTGTGTTCTCACGGGCTTGACACCAATGTCTGCTAATTCCATCGAACGAGGAATCTGGTGAGTTAAGGTTTCTACACACTCAACCAGCAGCTTGTTACCCATAAAAGCAAACCACCAAGCAGGTTGTGACCGTTCGGATGGTGGTTTAATACCAGGAATAAAGGTTCGCATTGGAAAAAATTTAACGTGAGATCAACAAGTGCTGGTAATGGGGAATTGGGAATTACTAAATATATACAGCAGAATACATCCGTCAGGAGTCAGGAGTCAGGAGTCAGAAGTAAAAAAGGCTGATAAGTCTGGCTTTTAGCTCTCAGTGTTGTACTTCATTTACTTGTAATGTGCTGTAAGTTATTAGTAATTCTCAATCAAAAGCATATATTAATACATTGACAACTCAGCCTTTTTTAATTTTTAATTCTGCGATCGCAATACAAGCAGCTTGAGTTAATTGCTAATTGCAAGAGTACCCATCGCTACTATGGTGTTGGTGTGAACGTTGGAGGTGGTAGGGGTTCTGGTGTTGTGGATTCCTGAGATTTTGTCCCAGGTGTTGCTGTAGAAGTTGGAGTCGGTGTGGGTTCTAGTATTGTTGGTTGCGAAGATTTTGTTGTTGGCTCGATTGTTGGAGTGGGCGTCGCTTCTTGTGTTGGTATGATTGCTGGAGTCGTTATGGCAGGTGTGGGAGAGTCTGTAGGAACAGTAGGTGTAGGAGAGGCTGCGGGAACAGGTGTATATGTATCTTCTGTAGGTGTTGACTGTTTGTTTAACTTCTTGGGTTTACTAGGCGCGATTGGTGCTGGATTTATCTTATTTCTATTTTTGATGACTGGTTTAGGGGATTCTACCGGTGGTGAAAGTGGTGAATCTATCGTTAAATTAGGACTGGGAATGGGTGCTGGCGTATACTTTATGGTAGGTCTAACTTCAGGAATAGGTGCTTCTGTGGTCAAGCTTCTATGTTTCTGTTTGGTAATAGGTGATAATTTAATTTTTCCCGTTGGTGTAACCTTCGGTATGATTGATGCCGGGAGCATAATATGATACCAGCTAAACCAAGTTAGCAATCCCCCGGCAGCTAAAATCCCAGTTACTATCACTCCTGTGGGCGAGAGTAAAAAGCGTTTGTGGTCAGATCGATTTGAAGGTGACGGCTCTTCGACTACTATGGTTACCCGAGATAGCAGATTTTGAGAGGAGGGCGCTAGCGGAGGTTTAAAAACTTGAGTACTAGATAGTGGCTTCTCAACTTCTGTTTTCGAGTTGCTCACAATTGGCTGATTGTTGTGGTGATTCTCGACAACTGAATATGACTCTATCTGCGGCAAAGGTGGTAACGGCAAGGAGTAATGCTGTGTTTGGGGAAGTTTTAGTAAGTTGAGATTGTGGCGAGTTACGGAAACTCCCATTTCGTCACCCAAGAACTGCCGTATTAACATTGCTTTATTTAGGTAATCCATTGCACTAATGTTGTCTTCCTGACAAAGGGCGCAAGTTCCTAATTGATGTAATGCCCAAGCTTCAGTTGCTTTTTCTTGTTCGGCTTGAACTCCAAGTAAAACCCATTGTAGCACTTGCACCCACAAATTCCATCGCCTACTTAACGCTATTGAGCCTTCCACCGCTTTTGCCAAACTCAAGACATCACTCCAACGATTGGCTCTAACGGCCAATTCCATAATTTGTACGATCGCATCAATTTGTAATAGGATTTTGTCTTGTTGTTTGTGCTGTTCAACCCAATTTGTAAAGTAAAGTATAACTTTTTCCGAAAGGGATGTTAACTGAGATGCTGAAGGCAAAAATTCAACTAAAGTTTTGCTGATGCTATAGCGAGAGCAATAAAGCTGTATGAGATGACGACGCCGCAACGTTTCTAGTGTATTATAAATGTCAGGTAATTGTATGATCGCCTGGACTTGCTGACTTTCAAGTCCTACATCACCCATAATCACTAACAGTTCCAAAATGGATTTTTGTGGTTCTAACAGTGAGTCCACAATTTGATTGATGAGATAGTTATCAGGTAAGGAAGTAGGCAATTGACTGATAATATCAACAAGTGATCGACTTTCTTCCAAACTACTGGCGATCGCCTGTCGTAAGCGCATTGGGTGTCCAGTCAAGATCCCACATAAGTTTCTTGCCGCAGGTAGTTCTTCTGGTTCCAAAGAACGTTGCAGTTCCTGTTCCACTAAAGCGATCGCATACTGTATTGAGAGTCCAGAAAGTTGTATGGAAAGTCCATTCTGCTGAAGGCGACTGGTATTAGAAGCTATGAGGAAGGTACATCGACAAGCCGAACTCATCAACTCTTCAACTTCTTCTGGTGTCAGTTTACTGCCGTCATCGAGCACCACAAGAGCCTGTTTCTCCTGAATTTGTTGACGAATTTGGTGAGGAGTCGGCTTATAAGGAAAGTGGCTGTCGTAGAAAGCTTCCCACATAGACTGGAGCAGATCACCTACATGCGGATGAGAAGGAGACAAGCTGATAACACCATCGTTCCAAAGCGATGTAAACTGGTTATTTTGCACCAAGTGACGTAGTAAAACGGTTTTTCCGAAACCAGATGGACTGTATAACTCTACCGAGCGCTCGGATTGTAAAGCGGCAATCACTTCAGTGATTAATTCTTGACGATCCAGTAAGTTATCATCATTCTGGCGTATTGAAACAACGGAGGAAAGCGAAAATAAAGTAGGTTGCTCTGGCATCGTCAAAACATCTGCTTGAGCGCCATGAATAGAACCAATCTGAATGATGTGATTCCCGACTACGAGTTGACTACTGATTCCGCCTCCAAATTCTGCAATCTGGCTTTGAGGCATAAATTTTTACGAGACAATAATTTTAGTTTTCTTATCTACCGTTATACGTATTTATACTTAAGAAATCCGCAAATTTTTAAATAATGGTAA
>JAQYWN010000131.1 GCA_029379265.1 Rhizonema sp. NSF051 | reverse complement strand
CCCTAGCCCCCTCCCCGCAAGCGAGGAGGGGGAATAAGAAGAGTTTGGGAAATAGCAATTTGGGTTGTGTTGTTGAGTCATTGGATGATGAAGAACTGAACTCATTTTCATTTATTCTTCCCAATCATCGGACTCAAACTATAAAATACTATGTGTGATAAAACTATTTACTCAGTATTCACGTCATCCCAAAAAATAACTCTTTAGCCTCCTCCTAGCTTTGTAAGTCTTTTATTGTAAGAATGAGCAAGCTCTAACCCGAAAAAAATAACTCTTTAGCCCCCTCTTCGCTTGCGGGGAGGGGGTTGGGGGTGGGGTTCATTAAAAAAAGGTTTACATTGATTTGATATTTTAATAGAATAGCGTAACAAAAAGATTCGCAGAAATATCAATGGACTGGATTACCCTACTGCGATCGCTACAGTCGGATTTTATCAAAAGGTTAACATCTGGTTGTCTGCTTCATTGTGAGACAGAGGGTCAATATAGTGAATTAACAGTCATCTCTGGGGAAAGGTTAAAAGCACTACGAGACTTTTGCTGGCAAATGGCTGAGAAATATAAGCGCACGTCACCAGTCCGTGACGTTTTTATCAACAATTTGAAAGGAAAATTAGGTGAGGAAGTTGTCAAAGAACGTCTAGCGGATTTTGTGACGGAAATAGATTATGAAAAACGATTTGGCGGTGATGGCAAAGTTGATTTTACCTTATCTGCCGATCCATCAGTTGGCATCGAAGTAAAATCCCGTCACGGTAGTATTGATAAAGTAAGATGGTCTGTGAGTTCAGAACAAGTGGAAAAAAATGCAGCTGTGGTATGCATTTTGATTCAAGAAGAAGTTAACGAGGCACAACCCGAGTATCATCTCTTTTTAGCTGGCTTTCTCCCCACTCAAATGATTAAGCTGAGAACTGGTAAAATTTCATTTGGGATAGAACAACTGCTGTATGGAGGGGGCTTACAGTGCTATCTGGAAGAGTTTCTATCTTCTACTGATGAGCAGCAAAAATCTCAATACAAATACGATTCCAAGCTGGAGTCGTCCGCTCGACAACATAATCATCTCCGCAAAGCCTACTTATACTCTCAACAAAATGATTATTTGCTATATATAAAATTAGGTGATGAATGCGTTGACAAAGGGCAGTACAGCGCGGCAGTAACAGCCTACAACGAAGCATTGCTACTAAACCCTAAAGGTCTGACTATTTATTATAAACGTGGTTTGGCTCGTTCTCACTTAGAAGATTACGAGGGTGCAATTAAAGATTATGCTCAGGTATTAAATATTAATCCTTATGATGGCAAAGCTTACCAAAAAATGGGCTTAGCCCGTTACCACATAGGAGATTACGAGGGTGCTATTGCAGATTACACTCAGGCAATCAGAATTAATCCCAATGATGCCGTTGCTTATAGAAACCGTGCTGATGTTCGTTCTCACTTAAGAGATTATCAGGGAGCAATTGAAGACTACACTCAAGCAATAAAAATTAATCCTCATGATGAACATTTTTATTCCACAAGTAGAAATCCTCATTTGAATTTAGGAGATTTCCAGAAAGCGATTCTGGCGATTAAAATGAATCCCCATGATGCGACTGGTTATAAAAACCGTGGTAATGCTCGTTATGACTTGGAAGATTGCGAAGGAGCAATTGAAGACTACACTCAGGCGATCGCAATTAATCCCAATGATGCTACTGCTTATTATAACCGTGCCAATACCCGTTATGAATTAGCTGATTACGAGGGCGCAATTGAGGATTATAGTCAAGTACTCAGGATAAATCTTAATGATGCCGATGCCTATTATCACCGAGGGAATGCTCGTTATCACCAAGGAGACAAACAGGGAGTCATTGATGACTTTCAGAAAGCGGCTGACCTTTATCGAAAAGAAGGTAAGCTAGAGGAACATAAAAAGGCACGGGAAAGAATTTTAGATTTAGAGATAGAAGAATCGTTAGATGTTTTGAATTTCTAACGATCCTTGGAGGGGTAAGGGAGAGGTTAAGTTGTCATCATAATCGTCTTCATCGTATTGCTGAGAGCGCTAAAGCGCAACTACAAGCCTTAATATCCCCCTTCCTCTTCGTACTCTGGCTGTTTTTCCTTCACCCTCTTGGGAATATTGACTGGCTTGGGTGACTCATCAGCCCAAGCATCACTCTGTAAATCGTCATCATAATCGTCCTCATCGTATTGCTTGTTGTTATAAGGAGCAGGTTCATATTTAGGCGATTTTTGATATCTATCCTTACCTGTTGCCTCACTCCAGTTATCTTCTTCCTCGTCGTCTTCGTATTGAACAGGCTCATACTGCTGCGCCTTCATCACTTTACGTTCTTGACGTTCTTGACGCTCTTCAATGTAGTCATCGTCCCATTCTTCTTCGCGTGCTATGGGTTCTGCTCTGCGAATGGTTTTCGGTTTTGGTGACTCCAATGGTACTCCAGGAGGCAGTTGTTGTGATACTGGCATGGTGCGGGGAGTATAACTGCCGTATTCTTCGCTATCCTCGCGATCCCAGGGCGCTTTCCCAATACCCAAGCGTTCCAATATACCAACTGTTAATTGATTGACGCGCTCTTCAGCTCCTTCAAAAACAATTAATCGATTGGGACCGGTACTGACAATTTCTTCTACTGACAACTCGTAGGTACTGAGAATTTGGTCGGGGATCTGCGGCAATCCAAAAGAAGCGATCGTTATGGAAGTAATTTTACCTGTTTCTCCATGAAACTTGAAGCCCCGCACTTTGCCTAAAACTTCCCCAGTTTCTGTAATCACTTCCCAATTAGTGAGGTTGCTGAAAGCTTCAACCTCTATATCCTCAATGACATCCTCGTTAGTCACAAGGATGACGTCACCCATTTGATTGATGCTGTTGAGATACATGTAGCGTGGCACACCAGATACAGAGATCAGGTTGTCTCGCAAACTAAGAGCTACAACCTCTCTTTGGTCAACATCAACCCATATCTGACTTACGATTCCCAACCGTTTGCCATTATCACGAGTGATGACCTGGGTGTTTAAAATATCGGAACGTCTAATTATTTGTTCAGAGGTCATTCTATATTGAGTCCTGATCTCTAATCCGGTTAATCTATACACTATTATTAACAAAAACTCAAGTAGACGTATGGTCTGATGGCAACTTTATTCCCAAAACTTGAGTATAAGCTCCACGCGCTTGAGTTACGCCAATTGTGCGTTCGGCTGATTCTATCATCGGGCGACGCAAACTCACAACTAGAAATTGTGCTTGTTGCGCCTGTTGTTTAATCATTTTAGCTAATCGTTCCACGTTTGCCCCATCTAAAAACATATCAACTTCGTCAAAGGCGTAAAATGGCGATGGTCGATAGCGTTGCAGGGCAAAAATAAAACTTAATGCTGTGAGAGATTTTTCTCCTCCAGACATAGAAGCTAATCGCTGCACTGGTTTACCTTTAGGGTGTGCAACTAAATTCAATCCACTATTGAACGGATCTTCATGATTGTCAAGCTGTAGGTAACCATCACCCTCAGAAAGGATAGCAAAAATTGATTGAAAGTTTTGATTAACGGCATCGAAAGCTTCTTGAAAAGCGCGTTGTCTCAATGTGGTGAAATTTTCAATCCGCAAGAGTAATTCGGTGCGTTCTGCTTCCAATGTCTCTAATTTTTGCGTGAGTTGTTCCAGGCGGTTTTGCGTCCGTTCATACTGTTCCAACGCTAGCATATTGACTGGTTCCATTGCTTGCAGGCGTTTGGAAAGCGATCGCAATTCTTTTTGCAGTTCTTCCAAATCTACCACTGCTGGTACTTCTGGCAGAGGAGAAGGCAATTCTGCTGCCATATTTTGTAATTGAGTTTGCCAGTTGGCAAATTCAACGCGTCGCGTCTGCTGAGTTTCTTGCAGTTTTTGCAGTTCCCACTCCCACTGTTGCTGACGCAGCAGGGAAGAACGCAATTCCTGTTCTGTGGCATCACGTTTGTTTTTTTCTTCTCCTAAACTCACCTCCATCTGACTTAAAGCAGCGCGAGTTTCAGCCACAGCAATAGTCAGGGCTGATTCCTGTTGTCTCCATTCCTCTAGTTGTAAACGCTGATTTATTTGCTGTTGGAGGTATTCTTGAATACGTTCATTTCCTTCCTGAATTTTCTCTTGCAAACGCTGCTGCTGATTTTCCTGATTTTTTAATTTTTGCTCAGATCCCCTTAATTCCGCTTCTCGTTGTTGCAATTGTTGCTCTTGAACCTTGATTGTTGCTTGAATTTGTTGCCATTCATAAGGAGTTTGTGACTCTTCCAACTCTGTCAAGGCTTGTCGCAATTGTTGTAGTTGCTGCTCAAGATCTGGCAACTCCCGATCCAAAATTTCCAAGCGAGTTCGGGCAATTGCAAATTTTTCATTGTTTTGGGTAAGTTGCAACTGCGTTGCTTGTAATTGCGCTGTCGCTCCCTTAATCTCTTTGAGCAACTGCTCTAACTGTAATTGTTGTTCTCGTCGTGCCTGTCTTGCTTCTGTCAGTTCTTGCGTCAGTTGTTTTGTTCTAAGAGACAGAGAACTTATTGCCTCACTACAACGATCTAAAACCCGCTCAATATCTACCAACCTTTTTTTCAAGGCGACAACTTCTTCAGATTCTGCTGCAACTCCTATGCCAAACCGCAACGCCGAACGTTGAGTATTGCTGCCACCTGTCATGGCACCACTGGTTTCTAACAATTCGCCTTCCAAAGTTACAATGCGATATAGTCCCAACTGCTGCCGTGCTTGAGTGATAGTTTCAAAAACGACTGTATTACCAAAAACGTAAGTGAATATATCTCGGTAACGGCGATCGCACTCGATTAAGTTCACAGCATAGTTGACAAAGCCGTTGGCGTATCGCAACGTTGCATCTTGAGTAAATTTGGCAGCATGAATTTTATTCAGCGGTAAAAAAGTTGCCCGCCCAGCACGTTTTTGTTTAAGCAATTCAATTCCGGCTGCGGCTATGCTGTCATCTTCCACAACAATATGCCCCAGACGCCCACCTGCAGCCGTTTCCAAAGCAAGTTGATGGCGGGGTTCCACACGTCCTAACTGCACAACTAAACCACAAACACCAGGTATTCCCGATTGCAGGATAACTTTGCTTGCTTGCGTTCCTTGCACTTCTTGTTGTGCTGCAAGTTGTGCCTCCAGTTTATCTAAAAAGCGTTGTTTCTCCCGTTGCTCGTTTAGTAAGCGCTTTTGAGTTTCCTGCTGGATTTGTAGTTCTTGTTCTGTGGCAGATAGGTTTTGGGCTAGGTTTTGGATGGGTTCATCAGCAGCGTTAAATTCTATTTGTGTTTGACTGCACTCAACTTGTTTTTGGGCAAGTTGCGGCTCTAATGTTTGAATCAGCTGGGTTTGCTCTTCAATTTGCTGCTGTAGTTGGTTGTAACGTTCTCTCAGTTGTGCCTGTTCTGTACGTTGTGGTTCAACGGTTTGCAGTAAAGCTTCGATTTGACGGTTGAGAGTTGTTTGTTGCTGTACCCAAGCTTCCGAGGCAGAAGCAATTTCTGCGGCACTGGAGCGAGAATTTTCTAAAGCTTGTTGCGCTCCGTTACGTTCAAGCTGTAGAGATGCGCCATTTTGCGTCTCTACAACTTGTTGTTCTGCAAGTTGTTGTAGCGAATGCTGGTGTTGTTGAATTTCTTGCTCTTGTTGAGCTAGACGCTTAACTATATCTTGTGAAGCTGTTTCCAGTTCCTTCAATGAGCGCTGTCGTTGTTTGCGTTCGGCTTCTCTGGTTACAAGAGTAGATTGTAACGCCAAAAGTTCTTCTTCTCCCAATGCTTTCACATGGGCGTTGAGTTGTTCCAAATCAACTGTTTTTTGGGCGATTTCTGAGTTGAGGGTATTGAGTTGGGTTGTAAGTTCGCTGCTTGAGAGATCGCCTTGTTGAATTTGTGTCGCTAACTTTTCAATTTGTGCTTGTCTTGAACGCCATGATAAAACTGCTTCCCAAGATTGTTTTTGTTGAAACTCGCTCTTGAGCTTTTGGTATTTTTCTGCTTTAGCACGATCTTGAGAGAGGCGATCGCGTTGGGTAATTAATTCCGTCTCGACAATGCGACAGCTATCTTCCTTCTCTTTAACTTCATCTAAAGTTTCTTTAGCTTGGACAATTTTCCGATCAAATGCCGCGACTCCTGCCAATTCATCGATTATTTCCCGCCTCTCACGTGAGTTCATGGAAATAATACTGGTAACATCTCCTTGTAGTACAACATTGTATCCTTCAGGATAAATACGTATATTATTAAGTTCTTCGTGTAACTCCGTCAGAGTGGCTGAGACGCCGTTAATATAGTAAGTCGATGTGTAAGTCCCTTGCGCGGTCACTCGTAGTTTTCTCGTTACACTCCACTCCCCCAATTTTGCCGCAGATCTAACAGATGAATTCTCTGTCATTTCTACACTCGAATCATCGGTTACATCTGTACTCTCATTCGTTATCTCATCCGGTATAAAATCTGACAAATCAAACGTGACTGTGACACTTGCTTCAATGGTGGAACGTGATTTGCCAATTTGGGTATTGTTAACTAAGTCCGGCAAGCGATCAGCTCGCATTCCCTTGGAACTCGCAAGCCCCAAGCAAAATAGCAGTGCGTCGAGGATGTTCGATTTACCGGAACCGTTTGGTCCAGAAATGACAGTAAAACCCTTTAGAAAAGGTACTTTAGTTGTACCACCAAAGGATTTGAAGTTAGTGAGTTCCACGCGCTTCACATGGACCATAGGCACTGGTTAATGGCTTGACTGAAGTTAAAGTGTACCATTGACTTCTGTTGGCAGTTATCAGGATTTAACTAAATCGCCATAATTCTGGCTCCTGAAATACCCAAAGCATATTATTTTGAAAAATATCTTTTGTTGTGCTGATCTTGATAAGCATCAATGTATGCAGCATTTTGCTGCTCTAATTTTGATAGCAAATTCAACTGATCAAACTCACTTGGTGAATATTGCGAGGGGTGATACCACACTTTACTGTCAAAATACTTCTGTAAATCTACAGTGTTAAAACGGCGACCGTGACGTGCAAAAATAGAATTTCGCATAATATCTAATTGTAAACTGTCTTTATCTTCTAAATCTGATGCTGTAACTGCTCTTTTAGCTAGCCAGGAATAATCGTCTCCTGTTGTAGTGATTGGTAATTGTACTGACTGTAAAACTTTTGTTGGTGTAATTACCTGAGAATGTTTCGTGACCAAGATTTGAGTCAGTAGAAATACACTAGTTAATGCACCAGCGATTAAAGCACTGAAAAGGATTCCTTTTTTTACTAGACTTTGATGGGAAGGTAAAAGGGTAACGGCAGTCTTTTGTTGAACAGTGATAGGAGAAGGAAGAGAATTTATTATGTGTATAGTTGGCGTCGCAAGAGACTGCAATGCTTCTAACATTTCTTTTGTGCTTCTGGTGCGATCGCGTGGATGGTAGGCGATCGCTTTATCCAACAATGCGGCAAAACTTGGACTCACAGTATTTCGCTCCCAATTAATTTCACCAGTTTGAGAATCTGTCTCTAACGTTTGCGGCGATTTTCCTGTCAGTAGATAAATAGCTGTTAATCCTAAACTGTATAGATCGCTCGCATAGACTGGTTTACCCATCGCTTGTTCGCTTGGCATGTAACCAGGTGTCCCAATCACTATAGAACTGCTAGGATTGCCTTGAGAATTCACCTCTGTACCCATTGTTTCCCGCACTGCACCAAAATCTATCAGTACTGGTTTGCCATCTTTATACCGCATAATAATGTTATCTGGTTTAATATCACGGTGGACAATGCCTTGACCGTGTATATATTCCAGTACTGATAATAAATCTATTAATATTTTTTGGACAACGCTTTCACCTAACAACCCCTGCTGTTGCATTTTTGCCGTCAGCGTCTCACCCTCAATCCACTCTTGAACTAAATAAAATTGTCCATCGAACTGAAAATAGGCATACAGCGATGGAATTTGGTTGCTGTCTCCACCCAATTCTTCTAAAATCGCTGCTTCTCTTTGAAAACGCTCTTGCACCAATTGGTAAATCTGAGGATTATGGTGAATCGGTTTGAGTTGTTTAATCACACAACGGCGGAGAGAAGGCATTTGGGTATCTTCTGCTAAGAACGTTTCACCAAATCCACCGCTTCCCAAAGTCTGAACAGCTCGATAGCGATTGTTTAGCAGCATTTCAATCAATTAGTATCAATCAGCACAAGGATGGTTGTCAAACATTTTACTCGCTTTTTCCTAATCGCTTCAACTCTTAATACCAATTCTGTATGAGGCTGCGCTATATTTTCCCGTAGGTGGGGCTATATAAACAAAGCGTGGCAAGTCAGGCTAATATATTTGGCGCATCTTCATAAAGAAACGGTATCACAAGTAAAAAGGCACTCACAAAATCTTTATAAATAATGGAGATTTAACTCCACACCTTTTTAGATTCCCGACTTCTTAAAGAAGTCGGGAATCTAAGCCTTACCAATTCCTCCACAGACTGCTATTTATTATAGTTACAAACCTTCAGCACAGCTGCCTCCTGCCCTCTGCCTGAAAACGCGTTTCTGTCTTGAGCGCCAAAATTGGTCAAGAACCCACTTTCTGCGCGAATTTCAGAGCCTGGAACCCTGATAAATTCGTTCTCAGAATTTCACGTTATGCGCGAACCCACAAGGACGAGTATAGATTCCCTTGAGCGATGTTTCCTATACTTGACACCCAAAAGCCTTTTCTATCAGGGATTTACGCTTACCCTGCGGGCCAATTAACCTTAATATAAGGATAGACTAGTACAGCACGGCGGAAATAAACCACCCATCTGAAACAGGTAAAAAGCTTACAGAATAAGGATGAAAAAGTGCGACAACCAGGAAATGCTTGATTGGCAAAAAATCCAGAGTCAAAAAAAAGAACTCCAGATTATTGATCGCCTTTCAAAAGTTATTTAGCTGATGGATTTAATAATCTTTGTGCTTACTCTGTCATGTACGAACCAGTTGGTACAGTAGAGCATTATCTCAGTCGTGAAAATTATCGCAATTTGGCTTATGAGTGGAATAATTTGCGCTTTGCTTCCGCTTGGATTAATAGTAGTAAAGGGACTCTTGATGACCAGGTGCTTGACCGTAATATAGAACTGGTATTAGGCTATTGCTTCTGTGCCAAAATTTCATCATCAACTGAGAAATCTACCTCAACCTGATCTCTTCCTGAACTCAGATAATCATTCTCAAAAGAATCCTGAAGCCCAGATATCAGATCGTACTCAGGCTGCCAACCTAATTCTGTAATAGCTTTATTCACTGAGGCAAAAAAGTGCTGCGTCCGCATGGGAAAAGCTTTGCGCTTGCCAAAATCAAATTTTTTCGCATCGTAATGGACGATTTTTACAGCGTCTGCTGATTTGCCGGTAGCAACAGCACAGGCACGGGCTAAGCCATCAAAAGTGACAAAGCGATCGCCTGACACGTTGTATATTTGCTTAACCGCGATTGAATTTCCCAAAACTTTGCACATTGCTCTTGCTAAGTCTTTCACATGACCTAACTGGGTAATATGTAACCCATTACCAGGGATGGGAATCGGGCGATCGCGTACAATTCTATCAAAAAACCAAGCTTCCAAATCGTTATAGTTTTGGGGCCCGTAAATATACGTAGGGCGAATTGATGTAAAGGGTAAGTCTAATTGCGTCAGTCCCGCTTCCGTTTCCTGCTTACCCAAGTGGCGACTTTTTGGATCGACAGCATCGCCTTCAATATGGGGCATTTGGTCTGATTTAAGATAAACTCCTGCAGAACTCATGTAGACAAAATGTTGGACGCGGTTTTGAAAAATCTCTGCCAGTGGTTGCGTATCACTAAGTTCCCGCCCGTTATTGTCAAAAACGGCATCAAAATTTAAGTGTGATAATTTTTCTTTGAGCTGGTTTCCATCAGTGCGATCGCCTGTAATTTGCTCTACTTCCGCAACAGGTTTGGGACGATGACCGCGATTGAAAAGCACTACTTCATGTCCTTGGGCGACGAGTAGTTGAGTCAAGTATACACCAATGAACCGTGTGCCACCCATGATCAAAATTCGCATAAAATCTTAGTTTCCTATTTTTGATTGCTTTAAGCCAAAGCTGTAAGCCATCAGCTTAATACTGAGGTTATCAGGTTGCGGCACCCCTCTGGAACCCGTTTTTGAGTAATTACGTCTACGAATTCAAGTTTGGGACGTTTCTGATTATATTATTGACATACCCATACTTAGGGCACTTAGGATTCTTGGTCAACGGAGCGCACTTACCATGATGCAGTTACCTACGCTACGCCAGAAGCGCATCTTTTATCTTTGGTTTCAACCAGAGGTAATCCATTGTACTTTAGAAACTCAAGAATTGGGTTTCTCCACTAGGCAAAGTGAATTTACCTCTGAAGAATTCAGGAGGATTCTGTGCGTAGGCGCGGATGAATCATGGTTTGAAGCTGAACGTAGTTTTTTATGGCACCCGACTCACATGCAGCACTTTCGTTGTCATTTTTATTGTGGAAAAGGGGAAAATTTAACTTGAATAAGACCCCTGTTTCTTTAGGCACAGGTAGCAATTGAATTCTGACTCCTTCATGTAGTATTCTTGCTTCCTTGTCCAACTCATAACTGTATGTATTCTCTGTATTCTCTAGCCATAAAAGTGAGCTGTGCCCTTGAAATTTGCTCTGGTGCATGAGTGGCTTACACCCAAAGCAACTGGCGGTTCAGAACTCGTTGTTCGGGAAATTCTGAATCAAATTGATGCCGATTTGTATGCCCTTATCGACTTTGAATCAAGTAATCCTGACAGTTATTTATACAAGCGTCAAATTGGCACGACGTTTCTTCAAAACTTTCCTTTTGCACGTAATGGTATACAAAGGTACTTACCCTTCTTACCATTAGCAATTGAACAACTAGATTTACGACGGTATGACGTTATTCTTTCTTCATCTCACGTCGTTGCCAAGGGAGTCCTTACGACTGCCAATCAATTACATATTTGCTACTGCCACAGCCCCATGCGCTATGCCTGGGACTTAACTTTTGATTATCTACAGCAAAGTAAGCTGGGGAACGGTTTAATAGGATGGATAATTCGGTATTTACTACATCGTTTACGTCAGTGGGATGTATTGACAGCAAATCGTGTTGATTACTTTATTGCTAATTCGCACTATACAGCTCGTCGTATTTGGCGCTGCTATCGAAGGGAAGCAAAAGTCATTTACCCACCAGTTAATATCGAGAGTTTTCCATTTTTACCTCATAAAGAGGATTTTTATTTAACTGTTTCCCGGTTAGTGAGTTATAAGCAAGTATCCTTAATTATCAGGGCTTTCAATGAATTGCAAAAACCTTTAGTAGTCATTGGCACAGGAGAGGAAATGAAACAATTAATGAAAATAGCAAAGTCGAATATACAACTTATGGGGCGGCAACCTGATGAGGTGGTAAAAAAATATATGGCAAATGCTAAAGCATTTGTTTATGCAGCTTATGAAGATTTCGGCATTGCTTTAGTAGAGGCACAAGCTTGTGGTACTCCAGTCATCGCCTATGGCGCGGGTGGTGCTTTGGAAACTGTGCGGGATGTTCGGCAACATAAGGAGACAGGAACAGGTATATTTTTTAACGAGCAGACTCCAGCCGCTTTGGTAGAAGCCGTAGAAACTTTTGAAGTTTACCAAGGAAAGATTAGTGCAGAGTACGTGCGATCGCACTCTGCCCAGTTTTCCTCACAAATCTTTGCCCAGCAGTACCTAGACTTTATAAAAACGTGCCTGGGAAGAGCATCTCACTCTTTGATGGTCTTGTTTTGTACGCTTGTTTCATGGGCTTTTATAAATTTGCCCCCAAGCGCACCTGTCTAGCTTTAAGATTGGGACTATGTGTGGTGTGGATAATTAAGGAGTATGATGACTGCCCAGAGCTCACTCCTCTCCGGCAAGCGATACCTACGGCAAGCTGCTTGCGCGTCAACACGTACTTTCTTAAAACGTGGTCAACAAAAAAAGACGCCTAGAGTTAAACCCAAAGGTAGGTCTATTCAGGGTTTAAACGGAGAGATTGCCAAGCGACTGTTTGACATTGTGTTTTCGTTATTGGTACTGATCTTATTTTCCCCGGTGTATTTAATTTTGGTCTTGCTGATTGCTTTAAGCTCAGAGGGTCCAATTTTTTATATTCAGGAGCGTGTAGGAAAAAATTACAAACTTTTTAATTGTATTAAATTCCGAACAATGGTAAGTAATGCTGACGAAGTTCTTGTGCAAATAATGGAAACATCCCCTCATTTGCGCCTAGAGTTTGAAAGTAATTTTAAACTCAAGCAAGACCCCAGAATTACAAAAATTGGTCGGTTTTTACGAATGACTAGCTTGGATGAATTTCCTCAATTTTGGAATGTTTTAAAAGGGGATATGAGTGTTGTTGGTCCCCGACCTTTAGTAGTAGAAGAACTACCGAAGTACGGTTACCATATCGCTCAAATTTTAACTATTCGTCCCGGCATCACTGGATTGTGGCAAGTTTCAGGACGCAATGACATTCCATATCCTCGGCGGGTTCAAATAGACCTGCACTATGTCAAATTTAGAACTTTTTGGCTGGATTTATGGATCATTGTGAAAACAATTGGTGTTGTCGTTATCCCCAAAAATAATGGCGCATATTGAATAGTTGTCGGTCAGTTGTGTGTTTTGAAGACAAACTACTGACCAAAATAATGCGTAATTCGTTCTTGCTATTTAGAACCCAACGGATGAATTCGGGGGCTTGGAATCGTCGGATGCTCTTCTAGTGGTTCTCCATAGATGAATTGTCGTACTATACACAAGCCTCACCGTGAAAGGGTTGAGAGGAACCAGGACAAAACGCGACAACCTCCCACCAAGATCTGCTGGTAAAACCGAAGATCTAGGTGTATTTTTGTGGCTAAACCCAAGATATTGGGTGAAAACAAGTTAATATTAGCCTTAAAAATACAAAGGTTGTCCTGTTTTGAAAGAGTGAAAAATGTATAGCAATCCTATTTGAGTTGTGAAAATCTCCAGAAGTTCAAAGCACCTCTTTATAAGGCTTTCAACCTTTTTTGTTTTTCCCAAATGATTTAGGATTGCTATAGTAG
>JAQYWN010000130.1 GCA_029379265.1 Rhizonema sp. NSF051 | reverse complement strand
ACATAAGGAAAGTAAACATTATTTAACTAATAAACAATTGTAAATTTCCTAGATCCTATTTTAAGACAAACTGCCAAAGAATCTGCGTTTTTGCGTTTTTGCTCTTGGTAACGGTGAGCAGTCTACCCCAAATCCCAAATCCCAAATCTCAAACCCCGAATTGATATGTGCCCAGTTGGTGTCGCTACCAGTCGCTCTACTCAAATCAAACAAACAGCTACAGCTAACCTGTGGCTGATACTTGTGGGAGTTAATCAGTATCAGGATGAGCAACTCCCCAACCTACAGTACTCAGCAGTAGATTGTCAGGGGTTGGCAGAAGCCTTAATGGATGCTACGGCACAATTTCCGCAAAAAGAGCTAAAAGTTTACCACGATTTAGCGATTCCACCTTCATTAAAGAGTGTACGTACCACTCTCCAGGAAATTACGGCGATCGCTAAACCTATTGATACCATTTTATTTTATTTTTCCGGGCATGGAATAGTAGAACCAAACACACAGCAAGCATTTTTATGTCTGGCAGATACACAAAAATCTAACTTACTCAACACAGGTTTAGCTTTACAAGAAGTACTACAATTATTCAAAAATTCAGCTGCCCAAACTCAGTTAGTTTGGTTAGATGCTTGTCACAGTGGTGTGATGACTCTCCAAGGGGCAACAGCAGAATTGTTAGTGAATCCGACACAGCAATTTGTAGAAGTGTTGCAGCAGGCAGCTAAAAGTAGACGATTTTATGCTTTGCTTTCTTGCGATCTCAATCAACGCTCTTGGGAGTTTCCGGAACTACGACATGGAGTATTTACTTATTATTTAATGCAGGGATTGCGTGGTGAAGCCGCCGATTCTCAAGGTTTAATTTCCGCAGATACTTTATATCGATATGTCTATCATCAAACTTTACAATATATAGATAAAACAAATCAACAGTTACGGTTAATTAATCAGCAGAAAAGAAGTAAGGGAGACACTCAGCTTTTTAGCGAATATCCTCTCCAAACTCCTAAGAGAATTGTGGAAGGAGTTGGAGAATTAATTGTAGGAGCCAGATCGTCTAAAGTTGTGGGAGTCAATCGCCACCGCGTTGGATTAGTCGTGGAGGGAACTTCAGGAAGCCAAGTCACTTTAGAGATTAGCAAGGTTTTAGGGAGTGCTAGAGGTTTTGAACTGGAGTACTTGTCAGCAACAAAGGCGACGGCTCATGATGTTAGAGAGGCGATCTCTCGTCATTTACATTCGCCTTCTTCAGATACCGTTCTCCTTTATCTTCGGGGGCGAATAGAAGAAACTGAAGCTTGGGAAGGATTGGTGTTGGGTGAGGATATCCGGATTAAGCGCTCATGGTTAAAGCAGCAACTACGTTCAAGTCGCGCTAAACAAATTCTTATTTTAGATTGTCCTCTTGCCGTGACACATCCTTCTGCCAACCACTCTTTGAAAAGCCGTGAATCTCACAGAGTCGCCTTACAAGATTGGGTAGATGATTTACTTTCTGACTCAGAACAAGGACAATGTTTAATTGCTTGCGCTTCTCATCCAGAAGAACCAGAAAGGTTTGCTCAAACTTTGCTGCAGACTCTAGAAGTCACAACAGTCGCATCTGGATTGTCAGCAGCTGGTGCGATCGCACAACTGCAACTCTCCCTAGCAGGTAGCAATATTCCCTTCCACGTCTGGCTTTCGGGTGTACAAGGAATTATAGAAATTCTCGAGGCAAAAACTGAAGCACATCGCGAAGCACAAACCGGATTAGATCTCGGCGTTTGCCCTTACATGGGTTTAAGTTCTTTTTGTGAGGATGATTCTCGGTATTTTTACGGTAGAGAGATTCTCACTCAGCAGTTAATTAATCAACTAACCCATAACTCATTTCTTGCTGTCGTCGGTGCTTCAGCGAGCGGGAAATCTTCAGTTGTGCAAGCAGGGCTGATTCCAGCACTACGAGTGGGTAAACAAATTCCCCACAGCGAACAGTGGTGGATCAAAAGCATTCGCCCAGGAACACGTCCCCTGCAAGCTTTGGCGCAACGGCTGGGAGCTAAGAAGAGGATGCAGGGACAAGGAGGCAATTCTTCTCTAGATCCCTTCACTGAAGTTGAGGGATTTGTTTACTGGATACGTAGTCTGCCTCACGAAGTTGTCGTGCTGGTGATAGATCAATTTGAGGAATTATTTACTCTTGCTTCCAAGACAGACAGAGAGCGTTTTTTAGAACTCGTGTTGGGCGCGGTGAAGTATGCATCTGATCGTTTCAAGTTAGTGATCACTTTACGAGCAGACTTCATTGCCTCCTGTTTAACAGTACCAGAACTGGCTCTAGCTTTACAGGAGTCCAGCGTTTTAGTGTCAGGAAAACTAAGTACAAGTGACTACCGACGTGTTATTCTTAACCCAGCCGAAAAAGTCGGGTTAAAAGTAGAACCAGAACTAGTGGAAGTTTTGTTGCGGGAACTTAACCACTCCGTGGGAGATTTACCTTTACTAGAATTCGTTTTAGAGCAGTTGTGGCAACATCGCGTGGCGGGAGAGTTAACACTGCAAGCTTATCAAGAGCAACTCGATGGAATCAAAGGAGCATTAGAGCGATCGTGTCAGGCTGTATACAATAGTTTAGACCCAGAAGCTAAAGAATGTGCTAAATGGATTTTTCTGTCTTTGACACAGCTTGGTGAAGGTACTGAAGATACTCGGCGACGGGTATTTAAATCAGAGTTGATCGTGAAAAAATATCCCGACGAGTTAGTAGAAAGAACGCTGAATGCGTTAATCGCTGCTAAGTTAGTTGTCGTGAATGTGGAGGAGGAGAAGGGGGCAGAGGGAGAGGGAGAACTTCCATCCCAACAACCTAATTCTACTTTCTTCAAAGCTCGGAGTGGTGGTACAACTGAGCAAAGCTTAACATTCTTATCCAAAGGAGAGGCGGAAGACAGTAAGAATCCCCTGAAGTTCTCTACAGATGTTGCCAATACTCAGACTTCTGTGTTGCAACCCGAAGCAGTCACAGTCGAAGTTGCTCACGAAATCTTGATTCAACATTGGTCGATTTTACGCTCGTGGTTGGAGGAAAATCGCGATCGCCTGCGCAAACAAAGGCAAATTGAACAAGCTTCGCGGCTGTGGTTGCAAAGCGATCGGCAATCTGATTTTTTGTTACAGGGAGTGCGGTTGGCAGAGGCAGAAGATATTTATATTAAGTGGACTGATGAACTTTCTGCTGATGTGCAATGTTTCATCGAAGCTTGTTTGGCAGAAAGAAAACGACAACAAATACAGGAAAAAAGAAGATTGAGACAAGCCCAAAGGGCTGTTGTTGCCCTGAGTGCTTTGGGAATAGCAGCTTGCGGTTTTGGTATTTTAGCTTACTGGCAAGGACGAGAAGCACAAATGAGAGAAATTGAAGCTTTAAATTCCTCATCCAAAGCTAACCTTGCATCCAATCAGCAGCTTGAAGCATTGATTGCCAGTGTCAAGGCAGGAAAACAAATCGAGAAGACAATTAGCGTACCAGCGAATATCAAGTCGGTAACAGTAAGTGCACTTGGGCAAATCACCACGGAAATTCAAGAACGCAACCGTTTAGAAAAGCATAATGCTGGGGTTGTGAGTGTGAGTTTCAGTCCTAATGGGCAATTACTTGCCTCAGCTTCATTGGACAAGACAATCAAACTTTGGAGTCGTGATGGTAGATTGTTAAAGACACTCACCGGACATAGCAACGCTATTTCAAGTATCAGCTTCGCTCCTGATAGTCAGACTATAGCCTCTACCAGTGTTGACAAGACAATTAAACTTTGGAGAGTGAGTGACGGTTCGCTGTTGAGAACGATTGCAGTCAATAGCCAAACAGCAGCAACGTTCAGCCCTGATGGCAAAACCATCGCCTCCGCCAATGCCGATCAAACTGTCAAAATTTGGAATGCCAGTGATGGTAGCTTGCTGAGAACACTGACTGGGCATACTGATGGAGTTATTTGCGTCACCTACAGTCCTGATGGCAAAATTATTGCCTCCGGTAGTCAAGATAAAACCATTAAACTCTGGAGTAGTAGTGATGGTCACTTATTGAGAACACTCACCGGGCATAATGATTGGATCAACAGTATAGCTTTTAGCCCTGATGGTAAGACAATTGTCTCAGGAAGTCGAGACAACACTGTTAAAGTGTGGAGTAGTAGTGATGGTCACTTAATCACAACTCTCTCCGGACATAGCGATTCGGTTTTGGCTGTCGCTTTCAGTCCCGATGGCAGGACTATTGCCTCAGCCAGTGCTGATAACACTGTTAAACTCTGGAGTTATAACGGTGTAGAACTAGAAACATTCAAAGGGGATACTGGTGGAGTGAGTGGCGTGAGTTTTAGTCCCGATAGTCGGACGATTGCTTCGGCTAGTGTGGATGGAACCATTAGACTTTGGCAGCAGCCGAATAGATCGTTGCTGGAAATTTTGGCAGGGTATAGTGCTGGCGTCAATAGTGCGACATTCAGTCCTGACGGTCGTGCGATCGCTTCGGGAAGTTTGGATGGTACAATCAGATTGTCGCGGCGTGACGGAACTTCACCCAACAACTGGTTGGGGCACAAAGGTTTTGTCAACAACGTTGCCTTTTCGCCTGACGGTAAGACTCTTGCTTCAGCGAGTGCCGATCAAACCGTTAAACTTTGGCGGACGAGTGACGCTACTTTGCTCCATACTCTAACTGGGCACACTGATGAAGTCGATAAAGTCAGTTTCAGTCCCGACGGTAAAATTATTGCGACTGCTGGTAAAGATAACATCGTTAAACTTTGGAAGACAAGTAGTGGCACATTGATTCGAGATTTGAAGGGGCATGAGGCAGAGGTTTATGCAGTCACCTTCAGCCCAGACGGTAAGACTATAGCTTCAGCTAGTGCAGACAATACCATCAAACTTTGGGACAGTTCAACAGGTCGCCTGCTCTTAACTATATCTGCACATAATCAGTGGATATTAGGCGTCACTTTCAGTCCTGACGGTAAAATGATTGCCTCAAGCAGTGCTGATCGAACTATTAAACTCTGGCGGAGCAGAGACGGACAATTACTTCATACTTTTATTGGACATACTGATACTGTCTATAGCAGTAGCTTTTCTCCTGATGGTAAGGCTATAGCGTCAGCCAGTGGAGACAAAACAGTGAAAGTCTGGAGCTTAGATGGTAAGCTGCTAAAAACGTTCAAAGGTCATCGAAATGCTGTTGTGAGTGTCGGTTTTAGTCCTGACGGCAAAACTGTTATTTCCGCCAGTTGGGACAGTACTGTCAGACTCTGGCATTTCAATCCTCAAGAACTGAAAACCCCGAAACTGAATTCTTTAATTCACAATGCTTGTGAATTGCTACATGATTATCTCAAGAACGATGACAAAGTTCTGCCAGACGATAAAAAACTCTGCTCTAGTTGAGTGTCTTTCTCCTGCCACCAAAGGTAAGTTAAAAACCCGCGTTGTAGACATTCAGGCAGGAATATCAGAGGATATTACGCCTCAGGTGGGCAGCCCATTCTGGTGAAGCATTGCGTTTGGTCTTCACCTCGATAACAAGCATCCGTTGACCATTACGGTCATCAACGGTCAAATCCCAGTGACTATCGCGATTAGAAGACATGAATAAAATCTACTTTACAGGGCTAACTATTCATCATTCTGACGCACAATACCTTCTATAGCCTTCTTCTGTCACTTTCCCTAGAGAAAAAGATGAAATCATTGCTAAACAGGAGTTTCAGTCTAAAGCGATGATGATGTTGTTTATAATGATACAAGTAACTGTTGAGGATTTTCGGGCTGTATGGATTATACGAGTTCTTTACAATAGAAACAAGAGAGGACTATAGCAACCACTGAGAAAATTATGACTTTAGACATTCAGAAACCACAAACACCTATAACGTCTGCTTTGGAGATATCTCAACAGAAGCAAGAATTTAATTGGCGACACTGTTGGTATCCTGTCTGTTTTATACGAGACTTGCCCACAAATCGTCCTTATAGCTTTTCTCTATACGATGAACCCTTCGTCTTATTCAAAAACAAAGATGGACAGTTTGTCTGTCTAACAGATCTTTGTCCCCACCGTGCAGCTAGACTCTCCGATGGACAAATTATCGACGGACGAATTGAGTGCTTGTACCACGGTTGGCAGTTTGGCACAAATGGTCAATGTTTGCACATTCCTCAGTTACCCGAAGATGCAAAAATTCCTGTCAAAGCTTGCGTGTCATCTTTTCCAGTTGTAGAGCGCCAAGGCATCATTTGGATGTGGGCTGATGTAGGTGAAGCAGGTGACTTTGATCTCATCCCCACTATCGCAGAGTTGGACGACGAGCCTGGATTGTTTTGTGCAGATTACATCCGCGATCTACCTTACGACCAAACCTATTTTATTGAAAACGTCATCGACCCAGCTCACGTTTACATCAGTCATGATGGTATCCTTGGTGAGCGAGAAAATGCACAACCACTAGAAATAGAGGTTATCAGCAGTTCAATAGAGGGAATTCGTGGCAGGTGGCGCTTAACACGACAACCCAATGCATACTGGAGTTCATTGAATTTTATTGCTCCCAACTTAGTCATTTATCAATTTGGCAGTAAACTAGCGGGTAAGTATGGAGGAACTGCTTTATATTCTATACCTCTAGGCAGACAGCGATGCCGAATTTTATTGAGAAACTATGGGAATTTTTTCCCCAGGACAATGACGCTCATGCCTCCCTGGTTGGATCACATCGTGACACGAAACAAAATCTTGGAAGGGGATTTGCAACTCGTTGTTCAACAAAAAGCGCAAATTGAGCGTTTGGGACAAAACCTTCAATTCGTCTATTTGCCCCTGAAAACATCTGACACCTTGGTGGTTGAGTACCGCAAGTGGCTAGACAAGTTTGCGGCAACATTACCGTTTTATCAAGGCTACTCTTCAGCAAAAAATGTAGGTAGAAGCGAGCATATTGAAAATTTGAATCCCCTCAATCGATGGGAGCAACACACCCAGATTTGTAGTTCCTGCAATCGAGCCTATCTCTTAACAAATAGATTAAAACAAATATTTGTGGGAGTGGCGATCGCTGCTGTCGGTGTAGCTGTACTGGCAGATAGTTCTCCGCTAAAAGTAGCGGCAGTTTTGGCTTCATTAGCAGCACTTGCAACATCTATTCTTGTGCAGAAAATTAAAATACTATTTGAGGAGCCCTACACTCGCACGACTCTTTGAAAAGCACCGAACACTTTAAGATGTGACTACTTGACCAAATCTCTTGAGAATTTGTAAAACGCTGTACAGTTCCCTGGCACTCGTAAACGGGGCGAACACTCGTGATAGGTCATACTGTGGTGTATCTGTCTGTACCAATTTGATTAACAAAATATCATCCCCATTCGTCACCATGCCAAAGACTGGCAGATTGGGGTTGGGGTTCGCCATCAGATACGCCAATGCCTGCGGTAGTGCCGACCACACTGATAGGGTAGTTTTTTTCGATTCTAGCGCCATCACCCACAACCGCTCTTGCAAGATGAGAACATCAATTCGTCCGCGCAGAATTTCCTCACCGTCATCCAGTACCAGCGCCACTGCGGCTTCAGCCTTAATCTTAAAAGGAGGATCGTAGAATCCTGCCAGCGCTAATAGTGGTGACACCAGCAACAGCATGACCGTTCCTTCCAGTAGATCACCCCCGGCACGATGATAAAGATACCTACGCCGCACGACATCTAAGGAGATTTTTTCATCTGAGGTAATTTCCGGTAATCCAGTAGACCATTCTTGGAAAAATTGTCCAGACTCCACACGGACGAGACCAAACCGAGTTTCTGCGTCCATCAAGCTGGTAATTGCTTCTGTAATCGCTGCTGCCTGCGTCATGCTGATTTACCGCTGATTAAAATCTATGCATATCTAAGGAGTACCTGAGAATGCGGTGACTCCTAGAAAGCTAGCACAAAAACCCCGAAACAGAGTTCTTTAGGAATCAATGCTTGCTACTGCTTGCATGATTATCTCAACAATGATCTCAAAGTTATGCCAGATTATAAAAACTCTGTCAATAAAATAATCAGCAGTCAGCAGTAAAAATCAAGGTTGTGTCAACTTGTCAATAAGTCAGATATGTGCTATATTCAATTGTTTAACAACGCCTCGGTAAGGGACAAGGCTTTGGCGAAGGAGATGGACTGGAGGTTGGTTTCTTACTACAAGCATTAGGGTGGGGACAAGTTGGCTTCGGAGTTGGCACAGACACCACTGGTTGTGGTGGAGGATCTGAATCAGCTTGAGAAATTTTTAAGGTACCCGCTAAGCTGGGAACTGCACCATACATTACTGTTGATATTGCGATCGTTACACTCAAAATTTGTTTTTTCACGTCAACCTCTTCGTTACAGACTAATAGCTGAGTTTTGGGGAAATAGCATCTTTTTATACAGATAAATTACAGCCCTACAGATATCACTGGATTCTCAATTTTCTTACATACTTAAAAATTGCTGAGAATTTGTACCCTTTCATAGAATAAATACGTCTAGAGCAGGACTTTTATGCAGTTGACTTAGTTTGATTGTCTAACTTTATTTTGCAAACGGTGCTTTATATTAAACGCTTGGTTAGTAAAAATTCTTTCCTATATTGTATTAATTGTTAAGTGTACTTAACAATATAGCCTAACACCTCTCCCAATTTGAGAGAGTGGTTCAACTCATATTTCGTACCCTCAACTGTCACACATCTGCCAATAGTAAGTTTGAACTCAAGAAATATACTGTCTAAGTAGGTAGGCGGGAAAATTTACAACTATATAACGAAATGTAAAATCTCTGAAATTTGCTCATAGGTGAGCTTTAGCGCTCTTAACAGCAACAAACGATTTTCGGTTTATTTCCGCTTACTTACTTACAGTCTAAAGTGAACTCAGAAAAAATCAAGAAAATTACTACCGCAACATCTCTATCAACTCTCAAGAATTGAGTATGCTTCAAGAGAGCACTTCCCGTAGGTATGTGGTATGAAACCGCAGATGGCTTGTCCGCGCTCAAATGTAGGGCGGGTAAATCTTCTTAAAAATTTTTATGTATACTGGGTGTATCAAACTGTCCACCTAATAAGTAAAAACTCTTAATAGGAAAAATCACATGGATTTGTCAGTTGTAGGCGCTACCAACGCTCCACTATCTAATACTGCTGTATTCGGGGACAATGTGCATGATTTGCTTGGTACTGGAAGCATTAACTTACAGCCTAGTGCTACCATTGTGGTGAACAGTATTGCAGATCAAGTAGATAATAACAATGGTGTCACGACTCTGCGCGACGCTATTAATCAGGCTAATGCAGACTCGGGTGAAGACTTGATTGTATTTGACCGCTCTTTATTTTCTACGGCGCAAACTATTACCTTGAGCTTGGGAGAACTGGATATTACCCACAGCGTGGACATTATTGCTCCACGAGATCCGATTACTGGTGGTAATCTGGTGAGCGTTTCCGGTAACAATGCCTCACGTGTGTTTGAGGTTGACACAGGCGCAACAGCCAATTTATCTGGATTGCTCATTACTGGTGGTAGGCTCACTGGAGTTGGCAATGGTGGTGGAATTAGTAACTCTGGAACTCTTAATCTAGATAGCACCATTGTTAGTAATAATAATGTCTTTAGTAACAACTTGCGCGGCTCAAACTCCTCTACTGGGGTTAATGGTTATGGCGGTGGCATTTATAATACTGGGACTCTCAATTTGAGTAACAGTACTGTCAGCAGTAACACAGCTAATGATGGCTCCAGCAATGGTGTAAGTGATGCCTCCGGTGGTGGTATTTACAATACAGGCAATGTTTTTATCAGCAACAGCACCCTTAGTGGTAATAGAGCGATCGCAGGCAGTTACGGTAGTAGTACAGGTGGTGGTATTTATAATAGTGGTAGTCTTGTCGTCAGCAACAGTACTCTGAACAATTCAGCAACTGGAGGTACTTATGGCAGTCACAGTGGTGGTAGTATTTATAGTATTGGCACAGTTGAAGTGACTAACAGTAGTCTGGGCGGTTCAACTAGTGGTGGCGACTATGGCTCCAACATTGGTGGCAGTGTCTTCAATGGTGGCACGCTTAATCTGAGCAATTCTACCATCAGCGGTTCAGCGATCGCTAGCAATTATGGTCCTGGCACGGGTGGCGGTATTTATAATACGGGTACTGCTGCTATTACTAACAGCACCATAAGCAATAGCAAAGGTGGTGGCATCTATAACAGCAGAAATCTCACAGTTAGTGATACTATTATCGCCAACAACACGATCACTGGCTATAACGGTGGCGGTGGCATCTTTAACTCTGGTAACGCTACACTCAGCAATAGTACCATCAATAATAACCGGACATCGCAAGGTGGCCACTACGCCGACAGCGGTGATGGTGGCGGCATCTATAACTCTGGTACGATTACGGTAAGCAACAGTACCATTAGCGGTAACAGTGCATCACAAGCACGGAGCGGCGGTAAAGGCGGCGGTATTTTTAATTCTGGTACTAGTACAATAACCAATAGCACCATCAGCGGTAACACTGCTACAGGAGACACAACTGGCGGCGGCGGTATCTATAACTCTGGTACAACTTCGGTCATCAATAGCACCCTCACCGGTAACACTGCAACAGGCGCAACTGGCGGCGGCGGTATCTATAACTCTGGTACAACTTCGGTCATCAATAGCACCATCAACAGTAACAAGGCATCAAGCTACGGCGATAGGATCTTTATTGGTAGCGGTGTCTATAGCGGTGGCGGTATCTATAACGGTAGCGGTGTCTACAGCGGTGGCGGTATCTATAACGCTTACTCTGCCACTCTAACACTGTTGTTCAGTACCGTGACCCAAAATATAGCTGACAATGGTGGAGGCGTATATCAAAACGATGTTCCCCCAACTTCAACATCTGTTCGTGGCTCATTCAACGTACACAACACAATTATCGCCTCTAACTTCAACAAGGGGAACGGTGTTAACCCCGATGTATCTGGCACATTTACAAGCAATGGCTACAACCTCATTGGTGACAGTACAGGCAGCACAGGATTTGATGAAAGGATTGGTGATATTGTTGGGACTAGCGACTCGGTGATTGACCCTCGCCTAGATATTCTAGCTAATAATGGTGGCCCGACTCAAACGATCGCACTCCTAACAGACAGTCCGGCAATTGGTGCAGCTGACCCAATTATACTAGATAGCGACCCCACAACCGACCAACGTGGTTTACCTCGTCGTGCTGCTGATGGTAGCGCTGATATTGGGGCGTTTGAATTCTCTTAGAGCTTACCCACTGTCACACCTCGAAAAATAGTCCATAGGAATATTGAGAATATATAGTACCAGGGCAAACGTATCTAAACCAGATTCCGTACCTTGGGGTGCGGAATGTGAGTTTCAAAGATAGCGTGATAAAATTTCACATGTTGCAAGTCCAGTTCTTTCCCAACTGAATTGATTTGCCCTGGTGAGTCCTTGAGTAGAAAGGCGATCGCGTAGCTGACAATCAGTTCTCATGAGTTGCATTGCCTCAGTAATTTCCTCAGGATGATAGGGATTGATGAGAATAGCTGCGTCGCCAGTCACTTCTGGTAAAGAGGAGAGGTTAGAGGTAATTACGGGAGTGCCGCAAGCCATTGCTTCTAAAACTGGAAAACCAAAGCCTTCCCAAAGACTGGGAAAGACGAGGGCGATCGCACCATTGATGATTGAAGGTAATTTGCTGTAGGGAACGTAATTGAGGAATTTGACACGAGCCGTTATACCCAATTCTTCAACTTGTGCTTGTAAAATAGGAGTATAGCGTTTATCTTGTGGCCCTGCCAACCAGAGTTCACAGTCGTCATTGCCAGGTAATGCAGAGAAGGCAGCGATCAATCTGTGCAGATTCTTGTGAGGATCGTGTCGCCCAATGTATAGGTAATAATAAGGACGCACCGCACCTTCGCCGAGATCCCGAAAATGGTTAGCGTCATGTGCTAGAGGAATAGGAGTGATTTTGCTGGCTGGAACGTGGCAAAAGTTAATGATATCATCTGCGGTTGCCTGAGAGTTACAGATCACGTGTTGTGCTTGAGCAACGACTTGGGGAATATAGTAGCGATGGTAAGGTATGAGAGGTGAAAAACGTTTGGGAAAGCGTAATGGAATAAAGTCGTGAACCATGACAACAGAACGACACTTAGAAAATAAAGGTGCTTCCGGCTGAGGAGAAAATAAAAGCTGTGAATCAAGTTCTTTATATATTTTTGGAAGTTGGAATTGCGTCCACAAAAAACGATCAAAGTGTCCTTTTGTACCTTGAGCAGGAGTTAAATTATCTGGAACAGCATAGGATTTAAATTCTCTAAAATCTTGAGCAGTTAATAAAGTGGGATTGAGTGATTTTAAGTAGGGAACAATATTTTTAGCATAGATACTTATACCTGTTGGTTGAGCAAGCAAAATAGATAAATTAATTAATAATCTGCTCATTTATGATCATCCTAAATAAGAATATAAATACAGCGGTAGGAGTTCCTTGCATTAGTAGTGAAATTTTCTCTGGCACATATCATCTGTGTAAGGATTATCGTCGAAAAAGGAATTAGAGAAGGATTACACGTGTAATCCTTCTCTAAAGAAGTTTATAACAGAGCGTTGCTGAGAACGACACTCCTTGTAGGACAGTGAACAGGCTGGCAGTGTCGCCAAACCTAGAGAGCGATCGCGCTCCTACCACGAGTGTATGATTTTAAACTATTTTACCGGGGGGCGAAGGTTATAGTAATTGGGGCAATTAGCTTGAAACAAGTTTTAGCAGCTTAGATTTACCCCGAATACGGCGTGGAGCAAATGCCAGATGTAGATTTTTTTGTTCTCCCCCATTGGTGAGAGGTTAAGATAAAGCGCATGATTGTCAATCAGTTAAAATACTCACTCATATTGAGCAGAGCCACCAAGCGCTTGTACAAAAAGCTATTCATCTTCTTCTCCGAGCGGTCGTTCGCTGCCGCTTTGTTGAGCGTCCCACTCCAAAATAATCCGCTCTAGCATTTCAGCCGGCGTACAGTTATTTGCAATAGCGTATTGCTCAATTAGCTTTCTTACTTTAGGGCTAATATGGCGTATATCTATAGCAATCCTAAATCATTTGTAAAAAATCACAGTTGTTGATAGAGTGAATATT
>JAQYWN010000129.1 GCA_029379265.1 Rhizonema sp. NSF051 | reverse complement strand
GAACGCTTCTAAAAATATATTGCGGCTTTTTGAAAATTTTGGTGCGTTTGCCCTGATGTTGGAGCAATCCGCATGTACTCGTCAGCAATTCGGGAAAAGCTATTGGCACGAAAGAAGCGATCGCTTTGAATAGTTGTACCGCGTCGCTCTAAGTGAGTCTAGCGCTCAAGGGGGTTTGCCACCGTAAGCCCCCCTGAGCGCTTTTCCTTGTCTTCATCCCACTCCTTATTTGAAGAGAAATTCAACAAGATTGCTATAGCATTTGAATTGCGAAAAATTAGTCGTGGCTGTTAACAATTGATACTTAACTGTTTAACCCAGGCGCTTGACTTTTTTCTGAAAAATCTGACTCAATTTAGGAAATTTAGGGTAGGCAAGGTTTTTCCGCCATTCTTCCATATAAGTATAGAAAACTGGGGTGAGGTAGAGGGTTAATATTTGAGAGAACACCAATCCACCAACGATCGCAATCCCCAAAGGACGACGAGCTTCCGAACCCGAACCCGAACCAATAGCAATTGGCAGTGTCCCCATCAAAGCTGCCATTGTCGTCATCATAATTGGACGAAAGCGAACCACGCAAGCTTGGTAGATGGCATTGAAAGGATCTTTCCCTTCTTTTCGCGTTTGTTCGATGGCATAATCTACCATCATGATGCCGTTTTTCTTCACAATTCCAACCAGCAAGATAATGCCGATAAAGGAGTAAAGATTTAACTCTACCTGGAAAATGAGTAGGGTTAATAAAGCGCCAAAACCTGCCGAAGGCAAACCCGAGAGAATTGTCAGAGGATGAATAAAATCCTCATAAAGGATACCCAGAATCAGATAAATAACGATAATCGACACCACCAACAGCGATCCTAAATCGTTGAAGGACTGCTTGAAAGCTTGTGCCGAACCCTGAAAGCTTGCGGTAACACTTGCTGGTAAAACTGTCTGCGCCATTTGAGTGAGCGCTGGCGTTACATCCCCTAAGGACATACCAGGTGCCAGGTTGAATGAGATGGTAGCGGAGGGAATTTGACTGACGTGGTTGAGAGAGAGGGGACTAACGTTTTGGGTAATCTTTGCGAGCGTATTTAAGGGAACTTGTGTGCCATTGTTGGTGCTAATGTAGAGCATTGATAAGGCATTAGGATCTCGCTGATACTGTGGTTGCAATTCCAAAATGACGTAAAATTGGTCGTTAGCAGCGTAAATCAGTGAAATTTGACTGGTTCCATAGGCACTGCTAAGAGCACTTTCAACTTGCTCAGCCGTAATCCCAAGAGTTGCTGCCTTATCATGGTCAATTTGGACTTGCAACTGAGGAGTACTCATTTGAACGTCGCTGTCAACATCTCTGATTCCCGGTATAGTTCTTACTTTCTCTGTTAGTTTCGGAACGTATTCATAAAGTTCTTGAGAGTTGAGACTTTGTACGGTATACTGATACTCTGAATTTGTTTGCATTCCACCGATAGGAATGGCAGTTGGCGCACGCAAGAATGCCTGAATACCGGCGACTCGCCCCAACTTAGGTCGCAGCTTAGCAATAATTTGCTCGGCATTAAGCTTGCGTTCAGAACGTGGCTTGAGGAGAATTGTAATCCGTCCTGAGTTAACTGCCGCATTGGGACCACTCGCACCAACTATTGAGTCAACAGCAGCAATATTGGGATCTTGACGAATGATATCAACAATCTTCTGCTGGTGAAGCAACATATCATCAAAAGAAATGTCTTGCGCGGCTTTCGTATTACCCATAAGTTGTCCGGTGTCCTCTGTGGGAACAAACCCTTTGGGAACTACCGTGAATAGGTAGAACGTAGCCACCAAGATGATACCGGAAACGATCAGCGTTACGAAACGGTATCTAAGAACAGGTCTGAGAGTCAACTCGTAACCCCGTAGCATGAGATCGAATGCACGCTCTGAGATTTTATACAAGCGGCTTTGGTGTTGCTGGTGGGATGGACGGAGAAAGCGACTGCACAACATCGGTGTCAGGCTGAGAGACACAAACCCCGATAACAAAATAGCAACGGCGATCGTTATGGCGAATTCGTGAAATAATCCACCAATTAATCCACCCATGAACAGCATGGGAATAAACACTGCTACCAGCGAAAGTGTCATCGACAAAATGGTGAAGCCGATTTCTCCCGAGCCTTTTAACGCTGCTTGCTGAGGAGATTCTCCCATTTCTCGGTGACGGACAATATTTTCCAAAACAACGACGGCATCATCGATCACGAAACCGACGGAGAGTGTTAACGCCATCAGCGAGAGGTTATCCAACGAGTAACCTAAGATATACATCACCGCAAAGGTGCCGACGATCGCCACTGGTAGCGCCAGACTGGGAATCACTGTAGCACGTAGGTCACGTAAAAATAAGAAAATGACCAGGACAACCAGAGCTACAGAGAGAACCAAAGTGAACTGTACATCCTCTATGGAAGCCCGAATGGATAGTGAGCGATCGTACATAATGCCCATCTCAATCGAGTTAGGCACTTGCTGGCGTAAAGTTGGCATGAGTTTCTTAATGCCATCAACGATCGCCACCGTGTTCCCATCCGGTTGCGGCTGTACTGCTAAGACAACACCGGGATTGCCATTATAAAGGTTCGAGACTTTATCATTTTGCACGCCGTCAATCACCCGACCCAAATCTTGGAGTCGCACAGCCGCACCATTTTTATAGGCTACAATCAGTGGTCTAAATGCCGCAGCATCCTTCAGTTGACCATTAGTTTGAATAATATAACTTTTGTCTTTGCCAGAAAAACTACCTGTTGGGAGCTCGACATTTGCGTTGGTTATTGCTGTCTGTACTTGATCTAACCCGATTCCTCGCGCTGTCAGCTCTCGTGGATCTAGCTGAACTCGCACTGCATATTGCTTCTGCCCATAGACTTGCACTTGAGCAACCCCATCGATCATTGAGATTGGCTGACCAATTGTCACCTCCCCGTATTCGTCTACTGTAGAAATCGGGAGCGTTTTAGAATAAAGATAAAAATAAAGGATTGGCGCAACTGATGGGTTAACTTTACGGTACGTAGGTGCATGCGGCATATTTGTGGGCAATTGTCCAGCTGCTGCTGAGATTGCTGCCTGTACATCTTTAGCCGCATCAGAGACTTTGCGGCTGAAGTCAAATTGCAAAGAAATGTTGGTACTGCCAGTTGAACTGGTAGAGTTGAACGAATTCAGTCCGGCAATACTGGAAAACTGCCTTTCCAAAGGAGCGGCAACAGCTGATGCCATCGTTTCCGGCGTTGCACCTGGTAGACTGGCTGAGACAGAGATGAATGGATATTCAACGTTAGGTAGGGCACTAATGGGTAACAACTGATAACCCATCAGGCCGAAGATCAGGATACCCACCATCACCAAAGTCGTCATGACGGGACGACGAATAAAGATTTCGGAAAGGTTCATTGTTAATTGTTAATGTTATTGTAGTAAGCGCTTCAGCGCTTCAAAGCCTTAGTTCCAGCGCTTCAGCGCTCACCAAGAAATCTTATATTTAACTTCGCATACTGACTTATCCATTAAGCATAAGGTAGACAGTGCTTTAACTCCTGCCTCATACCTCCTGCCTTCTGACTTTTACCTTCTGTTTCTTACCTCCTGACTTAAGTGTTTTCCGCCATGCTTCCATGTATGTATAGAATACTGGTGTTAAATAAAGCGTTAATATTTGGGAAAATACAAGTCCGCCGACGACGGCAATACCAAGAGGACGACGGGATTCTGAACCTGCACCAAATCCGACGGCTATTGGTAATGTGCCCATTAAAGCTGCCATTGTCGTCATCATAATTGGTCGGAAGCGAACCAAGCAAGCTTGATATATGGCATCAAATGGACTTTTGCCTTCGTTTCGCTGCGCTTCAATCGCAAAGTCCACCATCATAATGCCGTTTTTCTTCACAATACCGACTAACAGCATGATGCCGATAAAGGAATAAACATTCAATTCAACATGAAAGATTAAAAGCGTTAATAACGCACCGAATCCAGCCGATGGCAAGCCAGAAAGAATAGTCAAAGGGTGAATAAAATCTTCGTAAAGGATACCTAGGACAAGATAAATTACTAAAACAGCAATGACGAGCAACACTCCTAAACTTGGTAGTGAAGATTGAAATAGCTGACTCGCGCCTTGAAAGCTCGTGGCAATACTGCCAGGAATCACTGTATGAACCAGTTTTTCGACAGCTTCTGTAGCATCTCCAAGGGATGTACCGGGTGCAAGGTTGAAAGAAATTGTTGCCGCATTCATTCGACCATAGTGATTGACCATTAATGGTCCAGATCCTTGAGTAAGTTGGGCAAACGTACTCATGGGAATTTCTTGACCCCAGTTGCTGTTTGTGCTAACAGAATTATTACTGGAGCCACTATTAGAGTTACTACTAGATGTTCCACTACTGGAGTTACTACTAGATGTTCCACTACTGGAGTTACTACTAGATGTTCCACTACTGGAGCTACTACTAGATGTTCCACTACTGGAGTTCATGTAAAGCTGCATTAAAGCATTAGGATTTTGCTGATACTGGGGTTCCAGTTCTAAAATGACTTCGTACTCGTTGCTGGCATCGTAAATGGTTGAGACTTGATAACCACCGTAGGCATTTCTCAACGTGCTTTCGATTTGATTGGCAGTAATACCAAGGGCTGAGGCTTTATCTCGGTCAATGTTAATTTTTATTTGTGGAGCTAACTGTAAGTCACTGTTAACATCTTGAACTTGCGGAAGGGTTTTCATCTTGGCGACGAGTTGCGGAACGTACTGCTCAAGAGGTTGAACATCGGAATTTTGTAACGCTAGCTGATATAATCCTGAGGTTTGTTGCGTTCCTACGGGTAGAGCAGGTGGATTTTGTAGGAAAACTTGAATACCGGGAACAGATGCTAATTTGGTTCGCAAGGTTTGCACAATCTCGTCGGCACCAACTTTGCGTTGCGATCGCGCCTTGAGGCGAATCAACAGGTTGCCGGAGTTGCCTGCGACTGCTGCTCCACCACCACTTGCACTAGAGCTAGGACCAATGTTAGAATTAACGGCTTCTACATTCGGGTCTTGCCGGATAACATCGACTGCTTCTTTCTGGTGACGCACTAAATTATCAAAAGAAGCATCGGATGCTGCCTGCGTCATAGCGATGATTTGTCCAGTGTCTTCGCTGGGGATGAAGCCTTTGGGAACTACCACAACTAAATAAACGGTGACGAATAAAAGGGCACCGGAGAGAATCATTGTAGTCCGGTGGTACTTTAAGGCTTTTTTGAGACTCCAATCGTAAAGACCAAGGAAGCGATCAAAGACATACTCAGAGGCTCGATACAGACGACTTTGATTTTCATGATGTGCGGGACGAACAAAGCGACTGCACAACATTGGGGTGAGACTAAGAGAAACAAACCCAGACACTAAAATTGCCACGGCGATCGTCACGGCAAATTCGTGGAAAAGTCGTCCCAACAATCCACTCATAAACAGCATTGGGATGAACACTGCTACAAGGGAAATCGTCATCGACAAAATTGTGAAACTGATTTCCTTAGATCCATTCAATGCTGCTTCCAAAGGACTTTCACCCATTTCCATATGGCGAACAATATTTTCCAGCATGACGATCGCATCATCCACCACAAAACCCACTGAGAGTGTCAACGCCATCATTGACAAGTTATCCAGCGAGTAGCCCAACAAGTACATCACCGCAAAGGTGCCAATCAGCGATACGGGTAAAGCCAAACTGGGAATGACAGTTGCCGATAGATTGCGTAAAAATATGAATATAACGAGAATAACCAGACCAATAGTTAAAATTAAAGTAAATCTCACATCATCTACTGAGTCGCGAATTGACTGCGACGCATCGTAGAAAATACCAACATCAACTGATTGGGGAATTTGCTCTCTCAGTTTGGGTAACGATTGCTTGATCGTGTCTACAACCTGCACTGTATTTGTACCCGGTTGGCGTTGAATCGACATAATGATGGCTTGGGTATCGTTATACCAACTTGCCACCTGGTCATTTTGCACACCGTCGATCACCCGACCAAGTTGATTGACGTAAATCGGTGCCCCATTCCGGTAAGCAACGATCAGCGATCGATAAGCTGCGGCATCTTTCAATTGACCGTTTGCCTGTACCGTAAAATTCTTGTGTGTTCCGGAAAGACTACCTGTGGGTAAATTGACGTTGCCTTGTTGAATTGCAGTTTGCACTTCATCAAGTCCAATCTGCTGAGCAGCTAACTTCTGCGGATCAAGCTGAATGCGTGCCGCATATTTTTGAGAACCGTACACTTGTACTTGCGCTACACCACTGACTGTTGATAGCTTTTCCGCCAAATAGGTTTCGGCATATTCGTCTACCTTGGAGAGTGGCAATGTCGGGGAAGTCAAGTATAAGTAAAGAATCGGCTGTTCGGCTGGGTTAACTTTGCTGTAGGAGGGAGGATTCGGTAAATCCTTGGGCATCTGTCCAGCAGCTGCCGAAATTGCCGCTTGCACATCCTGCGCGGCATCATCAATATCACGATTGAGGTTAAACTGGAGGGTAATTTGAGTACTTCCCAACGTACTCGTAGAGTTTAGCGAATCGAGTCCAGCAATACTGGAAAATTGCTTTTCCAAAGGACGGGCAACAGACGACGCCATCGTTTCCGGACTACCACCTGGTCGCAATGCCGACACTTGAATAGTGGGAAAATCAACGCTGGGGAGATCACTAATTGGTAACAACCGATAACTCATCACGCCAAAGATGAGGATACCTGCCATTAGCAAGGTCGTCATGATCGGACGACGAATAAAGATTTCTGAAATATTCATAAATTAAAGATTTGGAAATGGGGAGTAGGCAATAAAGAGTTAGGAGTTATTATTATTCTGTTCTCCTCCTGTGCCCTGCGCCCTGCGCCCCTGCTTCACCAGCTCCCCCTCTAGAACCGCCTTGCCCTTTCAGTCGCACCTTATTACCAGAAACGAGATTTGCTTGACCATCGGTAACAACTGTTTGACCGGGTTGCAGTCCTTTTTGAATGACATCTAACCCATTTATGGTGCTGCCAACGGTTACGGGGACATTTGTTACCTTCATATCGTCAGGGTTAAGGACAAAAACAAACTGACCATTAGGTCCATTCTGAACAGCTTGCGAGGGAACGACAGTAGCATTCGGGATTGTAGTAAGTTTTAGGGCCGCATTTACATATTGACCAGGCCACAGTTGCCCTTGAGTGTTATTAAAGTTGCCAAGAAGTTTAATTGTGCCAGTTGCGTTATCAACCGTGTTATTGACAAACGATAAAACACCTTGTATTGGAGGAGCATTGTTGTTGGGGAACGTCACGTCCACCGTTAGCTTGTTATTCTTACTGTACTTTTGAATATCTGGTAGATTTGCCTCAGGAACGGAAAAGGAAACCTGAATCGGGCTAATCTGGGAAATGCTCAAAAGGGGATTTGTACTATTGGCTGTCACCACGTTGCCTTGAGTTACAAGAATGTCACCAGCACGACCGTTGATTGGAGCGTAAATTTTAGTGTACGATAGTTCCACTAAGGCATTGTTTAATGCTCCTTGGTCTGAACTGACAACTCCCTCACCATTTTTGATTTGGGCTTGATCCACCTTTGTTGCAGCTTGGGCATTAGCGATCACTTCTTTATCTGCCTGAAGAGTTGCTGATGTGGCTAAGGCATTAGTAGAATACTGCTGAGCTTGATCTTTGCTGACCGCACCCTGAGCTAACAAGTCGCCATAACGTTTACCTTGTGCCTTGGCATATTGTGCTTGAGCTTGATCTCTAAGAAGATTTGCTTGCGCTTGTCGCACCGCAGTTAGATCTTTGGCTAACGTTGCCCTATATTGCAGTACCTGCGCCATGTCTTTCGCCACAGTTCCCTTTGCCTGTTGGATAGCCGCTTGCTGTGTGCGATCGTCTATAGTGAAGAGGAGTTGCCCTTTTCGCACCTCCTGACCTTTTTTAAAGTAAACTCCGGTGATTCTGCCACCCACTTGAGGCGTAACCGATACGGTAGAGTCTGCTTGCACATTCCCGATCGCCTGCAATTGCACTGGAACTGTTTTCTGGAATGCCTTTGCCACAGTCACGAGCGGTGTCATCTGTCGCCCCTTAGCTCCAGATCTCCCACTCGTTTTTTGGGGTTGTTTGCTGCTCATGGTGTGGATACCTACATAACCCAACCCTGTAAGCAATGCCACACAGACCAAAACCACACCAATTCGCTTGGTAGATGGAGGATTTTCTTTAAATTCCAGGTGACTCTCCGTTAAACTTTCATGATGAATGTGGTCTCGTAAACTCTCATCAGTGATGTGGTCTTTAGTAATGTGGTCTTGCATTAATAGGCTCCCGTAGGTTTATACTGGTAGTTGACGGCGAAATCTCCACATTCGCATTCACAACATCAATTTTATCCATTGAAATAAACCTTCACATGTAGTAGAAGTCATAGATTCATAGTAAAAAATTACTAGAATTGGTATGACTTTTTTCCTAGTCGAGAGCATATAAATCAGTAGAAAGTCATCTATCGCAACTGAAGATAAATTTGTTAAATAAATTGAGGAGCATGTCTGCAACGTCTATATTGCCTTAATTATTTAAAATCCCTTTTTAGTATCACATGTTACATTTTTCTCAGTTGAAACTCTATTCAGAACAGATAAGCAAACTTAGCGCACGTCTCCCCCTTTCCCCCTCTCCTTCACTCCCCATGATTTACCCATTCCCTCAATCGTTTCGTCTGTTGCTTTATCTAGAGTGGCTGTTGTTAGTCACAGCAGTGTTCATGGAAATCTGGTTACCTTTTGAATTGTCCTGGGAATTGCTGCTGCAAGTTCTGACGATCGCAGCCTTCGGTTTGATGGGTTTAAGACTGCCAACTGAAAAGTTGCCAGCAAAATTATTGTATACCATTGTAGAATTTGGCTTAATTTTATTATCAACAACTCAATATGGTTTATCAACTCGCGCCGTTTTCCTGCTGTGTTTGGTACTCTTGATGCGAAGTTGCTTGATTTTCCAGCGTGCGGGACAATTGACTGTACTGGGTTTAGCGTTCTTGTGCTATGGAACGCTACTTCTGTCAAAACCAATTGTACCTGAGAAATATAAAGCTGCTGTCTGGGATTGGCGGTTGAGTTCGGTATTGTTGTTTAGTTTGACATTAGTATTTGCTTTATTATTGATTAATGCCTTGCTTGCAGAACGGCAAAGTCGAAAGCAGTTGCAAATCGCCCATCAAGAACTAGAAATAACTCACGAACAATTGCGACATTATGCACTGAGAATTGAAGATCAGGCAACTTTACAGGAACGCAACCGAATTGCCCGCGAAATTCACGATGGACTTGGACACACTTTAGCAGCCCAAACTATTCAGATTAATAACGCCTTGCTATTCTGGCAATCGAATAACGACAGGGCATTAACCTTTGTCAAACAGGCAAAGCAGTTGGGATCTGAAGCGTTGCTAGAAATCCGGCGATCTGTCTCGATGTTGCGATCAAACCCCCTGCAAGGACAAACACTTGAGTCAGCGATTGAAAAGTTGCTGAAGGACTTTCAGCACACCACAGGGATTGAACTATCTAGCAAAATTAATTTACCCCTATCCTTAACGACAGAAGCAAACACAACCCTCTACCGGATTGTACAAGAATCACTGACGAATATTTACAAACACGCTCACGCAACATCTGTCATTGTTGAAGTGATTCAGCAGGTTGGGATGCTTGATCTTTCCATTGAGGACAATGGTGAAGGGTTTAATCCAACTCAAAATACCACCGGTTTTGGACTTCAAGGGATGCGAGAACGGGCAGTGGCATTGAGTGGGCAGTTCCATCTCCACAGTCAACCAGGAAAAGGTTGCCGCATCTGTGTTTCTTTTCCACTATCCAATCTGTTGTTTTGACATTTGTCGTTTGCCAATTTAACTCCTCATTCCCCACTCCCTATTTCCAATTCTTTGTAACCTGTTTCTGGATCATAAGTTCTCAGAAAAGTGTATTCTTCACCGAGCCCAATAACTATTTCGGCGGTTGTGTAAATGATGCATCCATCAACGAGATGTCCGCCAATGGTTTTGCCTTGTTGATCTGCTAGGGTAATGTGCAGGTGTACACCTGTCGTTGCTATTATGCCGTTCAGGGAAAGGATTTCAAATTTCTCAGTTAATACTGTATTAATTTCTTGATTTGCAAAGCGAATTTCTGCCTGTTTCAAGCTACCTATTGCAGTTAGTATAAATCCGGCTTTGATATTTTCTTTTTTTGCAAAGTTATTTAAATTTTGTCTGAGATCTTCGTTTGGTTTTAGTCTGAGAGCAAGGATTTTCATTAAATGATGAATTGGATTTACGTCAGTAATTATACAGTTGCTTGTGTCAATTAGTTTTCTTATAATGTACTAGCAATCAGCAAATATTGCTTGTAGACGTTAGCCAGTATATAGAAAGCTCTACACAACTGCCTCATAGCTGAGCGCTTTTTTTATGTAATATTTTATACTAAAATCTTGGATTGCTCAATATGTCAGACTTTCCGTTTCAATGCAAAAGTTTAAAAGAACAAGTTGAGTCTATATTACTACTTTTACAGCAAGAGCCATCTTTACGTTCTCACGACATGACGCCGGTGCAAACTTCCCTTAGTAAGGCGATCGCCCCGAAGTTTGAGATTGTCTTTGCAGGTGCATTTAGTGCGGGTAAATCTATGCTGATCAATGCAGTGCTAGAACGGGAATTACTGTACAGTGCAGAAGGGCACGCGACTGGTACCGAATGCAAAATTGAGTATGCTGAAGTCGATAAAGAACGAGTTGTTTTAACGTTTTTGAGTCAAGCGGAGATTCGCGCTCAAGCAGTTTCTTTGTGTCAGCAGTTGGGATTTGCGACAGGAGTGAATATCAACGAAGCTGAAGTTACTAATTTACTGCATCAAGGATGTGAAACTATTCTTCAACAGGAAGGTGGTGAAAGTAAATCGGAACGAGCAAAACAGGCGAAGGCTTTGATATTGTTGCTTGAGGGGTATAAAGCGAACAGCCAACATATCTACACTGTAGATAATGCCACATACTCGATGGAGCAGTTTAACTTTTCTAATCTCAAAGAAGCTGCAGGTTATGCACGTCGTGGAAGCAATAGTGCTGTTTTGAAGCGGATTGAATATTACTGCCATCATCCTCTGTTGCAAGATGGTAACGTCATTATTGATACGCCTGGTATTGATGCACCTGTGGAAAAGGATGCACAATTGACTCATGCTAAAATCCAGCACCCTGACACTTCAGCAGTTGTTTGTGTGCTGAAACCTGCTGCGGCTGGTGATATGACAAAGGAAGAAACGGAACTTTTGGAAACGATGCGGGGAAATTCAGGGATACGCGATCGCGTGTTTTATGTCTTTAACCGCATTGACGAAACTTGGTACAATACTCAACTTAGGCAACGTCTGGATGATTTGATTGGTGGGCAGTTTCGGGATACCACAAGGGTTTTTAAAACGAGTGGGTTGTTAGGATTTTACGGCAGTTTGATTAACCAGACAAGCGGACAGGATCGATTTGGTTTAGATTCTGTGTTTGCGGAAAGTGTCAAAGCTACAAATGGTAGGGAGGAAACACCACAGTTTGTGAATGAGTTTCTTCGCTATTGTGCCAACTCTGGTAAGCTTTCGCCAAGCAGTTTTCGCATTTCTGTCAACAGCTATGAAACTCCAAATCAGAACTATGTCCGGATTTTAGCTGAACAGGGAAAGCCATTAATTAACCAGATCATTCTTGACAGTGGCATCAAGGAATTTAGAACTGCTATTAAACGCTATCTTACCGAAGAAAAACGTCCGCAGTTGTTTAAAAATCTGGCTGATGATATGTCAGATATTTGTATTAAACTGAAGAAACATTTTCTAGCAGCGCAACGAGATTTAGACAGTCAACCGCAAGAAATTGAGGCGATGAAGGCACAAGAGTTGCACCGTCTCAATCAGCAACTACAGCAAGTTGGTAATGACTTTCGTTCTTCTATGAAAGAAGAAGTAAACAAAGTAATTACAAACGACTGTGATACTTTTGAAGCAGATTTTCGGCAAATGCAATCGCGGATGACTCGTCGTTTGGATGAGTTGTTAGATAGTTTTTCTGTGAGAAAAGCTTATCAACGTGCGACTTTTAGTCATCCTCGCAATGCTACAGCACCTTTAATCGCTATTTTAGTAGAAGCGCTTTATTTTTTGGCGAACCAGTTGGAAGATATTTTAGTCGAGTCTTCTCAGGAATTAGTCGCCAATCTTTTCCAAAGATTAATTGAAAAGATCCGCAAGTCAGAATACTATCGTCAATTATATCGCTTGCTTGGCAATGATGGTGGGGTGGAGCAAGAGTTGAATTTGTTGGAGAAAGACGTTTCCCAGGCTTTGGTGAGTGCAGCTAGGGTGGAATGCGATCGCTTTGTCAGAGAAAGCCCCAGATTTTATGACGAAAACACTTTTTCAATCTACCAGTTTCGGCAAACATTGTTGCAAACTTCCCAAGCTTACGATTGCGAAAGCATGGTGGAAGCAGAATCGGCAATTAAGCAGTTACTTAAGTTGGATTTTGAACCAAAAGTTTCCCAAACCATCCGCAGGAATTTTCGCCAAACCATCAACCAAACTTTGACAACTCAGTTGTTACCAATGGCAGAGCGCCAAGCTGAGGAAATTTTACAGCATTACCCTCAAGCGCGTGCTTATTTAGAGCAAACATTAGAGAAGGAAGCTGAGGAAAAGATTGTACATAATCGGCGGTTGCTGAGTGTGGTAGGTAAAAAGATTGAGAATTACAATTCTGCCGTAAACGGGATTAATAGTTGTTTGCAGGCAATACAATTATATGAGCATTTGTTACCTGTAATTGGGCAACTTGATGCAGAAGTTGTTGATCTGACTTCTGCAAGTAATGGTTTTTTTGAGGCAAATGGTTTGGTTACAGCGGAAAGTTGAGAAGGTGGGTAACGTTTAACAGTAGCAGGTTTATTTTTTTTGATTAGCCCTTAATATAAACAATTGCAAAGTAGTTCCAAAGGTTCGTAGTTGCGCTTCAGCGCTCTTAGCAACTACGAACTTTAAGCAAGAAGACAGAAATATGGAATATGTATTTAAAAAACTAGAATGCAATGATGATGTTTTGTCATTTTCAGATAAAACGTTCAAATTAGGTCAATTTAAAGAGGAAGTAAAGAAAGAGTTCACTCGTCAACTAAATAAATATTTAAATGACGAAGGTTGTGGCTATATATCTATTTTGGGAATGCGAATTAATTTAGATAATAT
>JAQYWN010000128.1 GCA_029379265.1 Rhizonema sp. NSF051 | reverse complement strand
CTGGTAAAAAATCTATATAGGAAATTTTTTGTTCTTGACAAAATTCACTCAGACGCTGACGTGCTTTTATTTCATAATCCCGAGATCCTAGTTCGCCAATTTCTCGCAGTAAGGGAGTCATAACCAGGAGAAATTGACTGTTAGCTTGATGTGTTAGTGCTTGAATTTTACCAATTGCTTCTAGATTAAAACCAACGCGATCGCCTGCTTCATCATAAACTGCTTTCATTTCTGGTATCGGCTTTGGCTTAGATAGATAACGGTTGAAGGCTTCCACCAATGCCATAGCAGGTTGACGATCTGGATAGTTGCGATCGCGTCCTACTGGTAAAGAAGTGGGAGCCGGCGCAAACAAATCATCGGTATTAATCAGCAACACGACGACTTGGGAATGAAAATTACCAAATTGCTGTAAATATGCTAATTCATTTCTTGGTCCCCAGGAATTAGCCGAAGCATTTAACACCTCCACTTTCGGAAAGTACTGACTAACAACTGGTGTTAAGGAGCGGATCATCAAACTGGAAATTGTCCACGCTTGATCAGTCCACCAACCGCCGTTAGCGATTGAATCTCCTAAAAGGAGTACTCGAAGCGTCGAGGGTAAAGGCGTCTTCTGTATCGGATCACCTCGCATCGAATATTGATTAATCGCTATGCGATTACCGAAACGACGAGTAGACTGATTAGGGGCTAACAGATAACCAATTTGCTCATCAGCAATGTAAATGAGCGGTTTACCAAAGCCAATTGTACGCAGTGCCATCTCTATTGCCGCACATAATCCGACAACAATCGCTATAGTTGTTACCAGTATAACTGCCACCATGCAATCTCCTCACACAATATACGTGATCGCGTATACTTAAACATTGTTTTACTGCTATTTCATTCTTGCTAAGTACCAGAGCATCTAATACCGTGCTAATACGAGTACGTACCAATACAACTCATCAACTATTTGTAGCAACGCGACGTCAGCGCTATTTAAAGCTTTTTTTGTAGATGGCTTCATGGATGAACTGCATGTGTTTGAAAGCTTAAACAAAATAACATAATAAATTTTGTATCGTCAGGGAATGAAAGGACTACAATCGAAACGGAAAATTAACACCGTGACTAAGGAGGACGATTGAGCTATGTCCGATTTAAACCGAGGAATCATGAAATTTCAGGGTGCTGATTCTCCCAAAGCAGTCACCATCTCTACCGTGCTGATCTTAGGCTCGATTATGGTGCTGATTATTTGGGCGCTGAAAGCAGCTTATGTCGTCAACTAAGAAGACATTAGACATTTGAAGTGTCCTCAATGGAACATTAAAGCCAATATAGCGCTCGCTCTGCTTGCAATGTAGAGACGTTACATGTAACGTCTCTACATTTATTTCTAGAGCCAAATGAGAACTGCTATGGTTTTAAATTCCTGACATTTATATAACTCCGCCTTTTTAAGGGCTCACATGAACTCAGGTAAGAAACGTTACATTTAAGTCCCTAAACTGTTTTGGAGAAAAGAGTCCTTGTGAAGTTGTATTCTATACAAGTACGTGTGTCAAGTATATCGAAAGACATAAATTTTGATTTTCTAACTTCCTTAACCGTCAAAATTGTAAGTAGCGTGTACATTAGCTAAGTACAACGTTGTAAACCTTTCATTTGATTGATGAAGAATCGCAAATGTTTCAATTCTGGGGTATCTTAGTTATTTTTATTGTGTGTCCTCTATTAGGAGGATTACCGTTGATTACGTGGATGTCTCAGCTTATAAATAAGCGGCAATTAGCACATTCATATACTTATGATAGCAGCGCATCAGCAGCTTTTTACCAAGACGGCACACTAGTAGGAATTTTGGCTGTTTTTTCTGAAGCTTTTAAAGGCATTGCCGCAGTCTTACTAGCCCGTGCTTTTTTTGGATATGGATCGGCTTGGGAACTGATTGCCCTAATAGCCGTAGTCATTGGTCGATACTCGACAGGCAAAGGAACTGGTACGACAAGTGTCATTTGGGGATTTAGTGTACACGATCCACTAGCATCGGTATTTGTATTTTTGCTGACTGGTGCCAGTTTTACCATTCTGCGCTCCAGACAGTTGGCAAAATTTGGAGTTTTGATTCTATTTCCCTTAATTGTCGCTCTTTTACACATCGAAGATCCATCCAAAATTTTTGCGGCTGTTGCTTTAGCGACGCTGCTGGGCTGGATTTACAAAAACATGCCCAAAGATCTGAGTCCGTCGGTGGAAGAGATACAAGCATCGCCTGTTCCATTTCAATTTCTTCGCAGCAACCAAGATATTCTCTCGCTTGATGAGGATTTGGATGCGGCGCTGATTGGAGACAAAGCAGCTCGATTATCAGAAGTTAAGCGATGGGGTTATTCAGTACCCAAGGGATGGGTTCTTGCCCCATACCAAGACCCCGCACCATTGATAGAATTTCTACAACCATCAAAGTTATCCCCACTTGTGGTGCGTTCTTCCGCGATAGGAGAAGATACAGAACATGCTTCTGCCGCAGGGCAGTACGAGACAATTTTGCACGTAACTTCTAAACACGGATTGCAACAAGCAATAGCCAGAGTCCAAGCTTCATACAACAATCCAACCGCAGTACAGTATCGACGCGATCGCAACCTCAATGAACAGAGAATGGGTGTTCTGATTCAACAACAAGTCCAAAGTGTCTTTTTTGGAGTTGCCTTTACTCGCGACCCCATGACCAAGCAAGGGGATACAATCATCATTGAAGCCTTACCCGGAAAAGCGACTCAAGTCGTTTCTGGACGTGTGACACCAGAACAATATCGTGCTTTTGTTGTCGAGACGGAAGATTTTCAGGGTGTGCAATTGGAGGGCGAGGGACGAGTGCCACCAGCATTAATCAAGCAAGTTGCATATTTAGCTCGTCATTTAGAAGAACGTTACCACGGCATTCCTCAAGATATTGAGTGGAGTTACGATGGTCAAACTCTTTGGGTTTTGCAAGTTAGACCCATCAGCACCCTATTACCTATATGGACACGTAAAATTGCGGCAGAAACTTTCTCCCAATTAATTCCTCCCCTAACATGGTCAATCAATCGACCATCAACTAATGGTGTTTGGGGAGGAATTTTTGCTTTGGTACTGGGTGAACGTGCTGTTGGGCTCGATTTCAACCAAATAGCGACGTTGCATTATTCAAGAGTCTACTTTAATGCCACTCTACTATGGGAAATTTTTTGCCGCCTGGGTTTGCCAGCCGAAAGTTTGGATTTTTTAACTAAGGGAGGTAAGTTAGCGAAGCCACCCTTGAAGACAATTTTGCAGAATTTGCCAGGAATGCTACGGTTGGTAGGGCGAGAATTTTGTTTGGCAACGGACTTCAACTGGGATTATCACAGGCGGTTTGTTCCAGCCTTATCTCAGTTCACTCAAGAATTAGTTGAAGATTTAGAGCCCACTTCGTTGTTAGCTAGAATAGACTTTATCCGAAAGTTGTTCCTGAAAGCGACTTACTATAGTATTCTGGCTTCATTGAGTGTGAAGTTACGACAAAAAATTTTTCATGTTGCTTTCTGGGAAGTTGATCGCCATTTGACACCAGAAGTGGCAGTAGTGCGATCGCTTCAAGATTTAGCCGTAACTGCTCGAGCCTTTATACCCGATCTGGCAACTGCTGATCAAGTCTTTGAAAAGTTGACACAAACACCACAGGGTCAAGAAATTCTCACAAAGTTGGATAAATTGCTTCATCGTTACGCTTATTTAAGTGAGGGCGGCACTGATCTTGCTGTTCCGACTTGGAAGGAAGAACCAGAGGCAATCAAGCAGTTGTTTGTACAGTTCATACAAGGAGAACCATCCACAGACAAAAAGACCAAAGGAAGATGGAATGTCGGATTTGTACAAAGACGTGTGAATCTCCAAGGGCGGGTTACGGAGGTTTATTCTAAATTCCAGGCTGAATTGCGTTGGTGTTTTGTGGCATTGGAGCAAGTTTGGTTAAAATCGGGCTTACTTGAGCATCCAGGGGATATATTTTTTCTAGAGTTGGATGAAGTCCGGCGTCTTGTTGAAGGTTTTGAGCCTGAGTTTGTAGAACATTTGCAGGATTTAGTACAACTGAGGCGAAGTCAAAAAGCAAAAGATACTGAGCAAAATCCAGTACCCCCAATAGTTTATGGCAATAATTCTCTTACAGTACCTTTGCGAACTGCTAGCCTCTATCCCGATCAAATGTTGCAAGGAATTCCCGCCAGTCCCGGTCAAGTGGAAGGACGGGTAAAGGTGTGGCGGAACTTACAAGCTCTGCCAGAAATTGATCGAGAAACCATTTTGGTAGTACCTTATACAGATATTAGTTTGATTTCCTTCCTGATGAGAGCGGGAGGATTTATTTCAGAGGTTGGTGGACGGCTTTCTCATGGTGCAATTCTAGCTCGGGAGTATGGTATTCCTGCTATTACAGATGTTAGGAATGCTACATGGCTTTTACAAGATGGTCAGAAGGTACGGATTGACGGATATAAAGGTATTGTGGAGATATCTAACGATTTGCGACCAGGATGAAACTCATTTCTCTGAACGATTTGCCTGAAGAAGCAGTTTCTCACAACCCCGAGATTAAGAAAAAGGTGATGTTACGTTTCGGTGATCTACCTCACCTCACCAACTTTTCTCAAGCACGTTTTGCCCCCGGACAAACTGCAGCAGCACATGCTCATCAAGATATGTGTGAGGTTTTCTTTGTCGAGTCTGGTTCTGGTGTTATTCATATTGACAGCAAACAATACCCTCTTTTACCAGGGAATTGCGTAGCGGTAGAACGAGGAGAGGTTCACGAAGTCGTTAACAACGGTTCAACTGAGTTAGTTCTCACTTACTTTGGATTACGAGTGGAAATAACCTAAGTAGTGCGTTAGGTGACGAAAATATGATGATTTTATATTTTAGGGAAAGTTGCGCTTGTTACGCATCTACCCTCCATATCCTTTCTGGATATGTGTTTTGGATTAAAAAGATCACGACTTCAGTCCTCAATACGACTTCAATCAACTTTTCACTTTTGACTTAGGGCGAAGCGGCGAGGCAGTTAACTTACGCTGTTGGATTTCATGTATACCGAGTAATAAAGCAGCAATTCCTAAAGGTATAAAATAGTAGATAACTCGGTAGAGGATTAAGGCGATAAATATCTGAGTCGTAGGAATTGTTTGCGAGAGGAGAAACAGTAAAACTGTCTCAAACACGCCTAACCCACCAGGAATGTAACTGACGAGTCCCGCAATTTGACCGAGTAGATAAATACTGAAAAAGGTTGAGTATGATAAATTAGCGGATGATGGTAGCAAGACGTAAAGTGCTGCAACAGCAATGCTCCAATCAATAGAAGAAAGGATAATCTGTAGGACAGCAACATCAAAAGAAGGTATGGAAAAAGACCAACGACCTATCCGCAGCGATCGCTTTAGCCCTAAACTTGCTAACAGATAAGCGCAACTCAGTGCTAGCAAAATAATTCCAATTGGATGCACTGAAGTGAAAGGCAAATGGAAGAATTTCGGAATTGCTAGAGGCTCAACTAAAAATAAGACCCCACCAACTACACTTAGTCCCAGCCAAAAGGTTAAGTTGGTAAAGGCGATGATCTGGGCAATTTCAACAGGTGTTAAGCCCCAAAGTACATATAAGCGACAGCGAATAGCGCTTCCAGTAAACAAAGCGAAGCCAACTGTATTACTAATTGCGGCGCTTGTAAACGCAGTTAGAGCAATTTTTGGATAGGGTAAAGGATGGCTAATGTATCCGCAAGCTAAAACATCATATGTAGTTAAGACTAAGTAATTGAGGATTGTAAATGTCAGTGCTAGCAGTAAACTATTAATAGGAGCAATCTTAAGACTATGCCAAATTTCTGGGATGGTATAGTGCTTCAGTTGTTTATTAATAGCCCATACAGAGAGGCTGAAAAGTAACAGTCCTAAGAGCGGTAAGCCATATTTCGTGAGGCGTTTTAGCTGCATATAGGCAAGTAGGGGGAGTGAGTTGGATCGGGAACAAGCGTGAAATGGTATAGCGGATTTTCCTACACTACTTACGTTATGCTTATCTTTTTACACATAAGCTAAAAACGGCTATCACTATTTTCTTAAGAATACTTACTTCACGTCAAATCCTTCATTAAGTCTATATAAAGATCGAGGTAAGGTGCATTATTCTGTATAATAACGTACCTTACCTCACTCTTGAGTCTCATTTATAAAGGTTTTTTTGAGTTGGGAGTTTTGGATTTCTCTGAATGGATCTGCTGCATTGCTTCTTTAAACTGCTTACCTACATATGAGAGAGAATCTAGAGCATGTTTGTGGTCGTAATTCCAGCCATAGTTGGGGCCAGACAACCCATGACCGCCCGGATACGTATAAAAGACGTTTTTTATACCCAGTTTATTCAATGTTTGATGGAAGCGTTGGCTGGAATTGAGAAATTCGCCACCAACTAAATCATTAAGCCCTGCATCTAGATAAATACGTATGGCCTGACGTTGTTTTGGGGGAATTTGTTGTACAAAGACTTGAGGACTATTTTGGGGTCCGCTTTCATCAGTAAAATAACCGATCTGACTGAAAAAAACATTAAAGTTATTGAGATGACGTAGTCCTATATTGAAAGCCCCCCAAGCACCAGATGAGAGTCCACCCATTGCCCAAAATTCTGGTTTATTCAACGTAAGATAGCGTGTTTTTACGACAGTTACTAACTCTTCACCAATTAAGGTACTAAGTTGTCCGTGAGGTCCATCATAATAATCAGGGTCCCAAAAAGGACTGGAACCACGATTATCATTACCATCTGGTGTAATCACAATAGATGGCGGTAATTTCCCACTTTTGTAGAGTTGAACTAATACCGGAATAATGCCAATTTTGTCTACCCAAGCGCGTGCATCATCGTGTCCACCATGCAAAAGAAAAATAACGGGGTAGCGTTTGCTCGAATTGTGATTGTAATCAGGAGGTAGAATGACACCATATCGCCGCACCTCTCCCATTGCCTTGCTGTTAAAAGTTTCAAGCTTAAACGTCATTTCACTGCCAGCAACATTTGTTGGTGGTGGATCTAACTGGGGTGCTCCCGCAATGAAGACATACCAGTATCCTGCACCTACTAGCAATGTAAGTGTAGCAGCACCGATACCCGTAAGAATTTTCCAACGCTTTTTTGCAATTTCCATCAACTCAAAAAATTCAGGGAACTTTTGAGCAATCGGCGGCAACAGTTTTGAGTTATTTAATGATTCATCAAATTTAGTTTGATGAATCAGTTGTTTTTAACTGGATTTACAAATAGCGCGATCGCCTCTCCACATTGTACCGAAAATTATCGACCTTCGCTTGCCTCAGCTATTAGCGAATCTTCCATTAGCCAGCATTTTACAAATTATGTAGGAATGTTGTATGACTATCTTCATAAATGCAAATACAGTTTAATTGAGTATGACGCAATCGCGTCCTTTTCTTTTTGCTTGAGACAGGGCTTTTTCAGCAGCCACGACTAAAGTTGACGGCTCTTTTTCGTTTTCAGAAATCATACTAGCAACGCCTAAACTAACAGTTAAAACATTATTCAGAAGATTGCTGCTACCAGAATATTCAAAAGGGATTGCTAAGGCTTTGATTTGCTCTCGGATCTTTTCAGCGATATGTACAGCAGTAGCACCATCTCCTTGGGTAAGAATAGCAAATTCTTCACTACTGTAACGAGCTGCTAACACTGAGCTTAGCTCATATTTATAATCTGTAGTTTGGGTTGTGCTTTTGAAGGAACTAGCATAGGAAAAGTTGCTATTACTGAGTAAGCGTCTTACGCAGTTACGGATAGCATAAGCAATTTGCCGCAAACAATCATCTCCTGCTGTGATTCCGTACATTTTATTGTAAATATTGAAATTGTCAATATTACATAGAATTAGCGAGAAGAAAGAGTGATCGCGAGCCGAGCGTTGCCACTCCATCTGCAGGTAGGTGTTAAAGTAGCGACGATTTGCGAACTGAGTCAGTTTGTCCAAGCTGGAGAGGAGGTGCAATTGGCTTTCTTTCTCCATTTGTTCCTGCTTCGCATTCTTTAACTGCCTCCTTGTGTTAAGTTGCTCTCTAAAATAGAGACGATATAACTCGCAAGCAGGGTAAGCGCGATCTCCCTCCAGGTTAATCAACCCCATATTTTGCAATTTATATGCCAGTACTGGCTCTAATTTCACGCTCATGGGAGCGGCGATCACTTCATAGAAAGCAGCTTCCAGTTCTCTTTCCTCGATCAGTGCTAATAAAGACTGTCTTAAATGCTCGTTATAGATTCCTGTTTCCGTTGGTGCTTGTTCCAAGAACTGCCCCAGATCCCGTTCTAATCCCCCCTTACCCACAAGGTGATACAAAGCTAGTCTAACCAGATAAGGATGTCCTCCCACCATTGCCATCAACCTCTCAAGCTCGTTACCATCTGTCCAATCCAGTCCGTGACGTTGTGCCAAATCTTCCACTTGTTCTTTAGTGAATGGTGGTAACTTGATTGGCAAACCGATGTTAAATGGAGATTGAGTCAGTCTTAGGGGAGTAAGAATAGATGTTGAGTAACCAAGAACAAGGCGAAGTTTTTGCCAAATTTCCACACGTTTAGCTTGTTCGTACCAGGAGCGCAGCAGTGATAGAAAGTCTCCGGCAATTTCTGGATATTCAAATACCCAATCAACTTCGTTCAATCCTATGACTAGAGGACTAGACAAAGCCGGAAGTAAATACATTTGAAAATACAGAGAGCAGCTTACTTTACTGCCCATCTCCTCATCCCAATAATCATTGAGTTTTGGTTCTAACCCTAACTCACGACTGAGATTCGCACAAAACCACCGCAAAAACTTATCAAGATTGGCGAATATTGCTTTGTCTGCTTGCTGAAAATCTAGACTCACGGTGCTGTAACCCAAAGTTGTTGCGTGAGTAAGAATCCGTAGAATTAAGGAGCTTTTCCCCATTTTCCGAGAAGCTTTAATGCAGATCACACTTCCTGGTGTGGCGATTTCTGTACAAGCAAGTTCCTCAATTGGTGGACGCTTAATGTAGAATCTAGAGTTAACGGATACTGGACCGTTAGGAAATTCTAGGGATATGGCGGTGGCTGTATGGTTAAATTCCTTAATTAACTGCTGCTGCGTTTTGGTAGAGCGACGAGGTTCAATACAGGCGCGGAAGTTGGATTTGTTAATCGGTTCTTGCCAAAAGTCACTGAGCATTTGCCATAAATGAGAAGCAACTTTCCTAACTCGCTCTTCTCCGTAGTGCGCTTCATGTGCTATACTGGTGTAAGTTTTTCCATCCCATGAAGAGCGTAAGACTATCTCTTGTAGAGGAGTCAAAGAAGTGAGAAGGCTTGCTTTCAGTAGCAGTACGACTTCATCTATCGTCATTAGTTATCAACTCTATTTTTAAAAATTTTTCTAGGAAAGCTCTCTTTGTAAAAAAGTTTAGGTTGTGAGAATTGATTATACTGTAGCCTCCGTTGTCTAAGTAATAGATAGCTTTGACAAAATAAGCTACAAAACGCTATTGACAATTTCCGGAAAACGTGTGTTTATATCTGGTCATAAATTTGCAACTTTTAGGAAACAGGCTTTTACGAGTTTTTTTACCTGGTTTGAGTAAGTTTATATACTTTGTTCTAGATATATTTAGATGGTAGACAGACAAAACGTAGCCATTTTTTTTGAGAAGATGACTTTAACAGTCGGAAGACAAGTTACATTATTCTGTTTACGTATCTCCAAGTTCAATCCAAATTAGTGATATCGCCATATTTAAGCTGCAAGGCAAACAAAATTGCAAACCTTGCCTCGTCGCTAACCTTTACTTGCTACGAGTTCAAAAGTTGTGAACTCAGCACGTTCTACTTTGTTGAATCCCCAGGGTGCTAAGACAGCTTCAAGAGAGAGAAGCATAGGACATCTTTCTTACATTACCAGCAGCTATGCATACTAAAGAACCAATTACCCATCAGTTGGAAGCTCAAACACCACAAAGCATCCAAAAAACAACAGAGTGGGATGAATCCGGGAGGCCAGTGCAAATGATGGAAACTCACAAGGATCTAAAAAATGACAAATCTACACCAATTACACCGCAGCAAGCAAAGCGGGATAGACTTTTGTCATCTACTCTTAAGCGCATTCACTCTTGTTCTCGACTGGAGACAATATTACAAACTGTCGTCGAGGATGTACGGCAGTTTTTACAAACTGATCACGCTATAATTTTCAGTTTTGACTCTCAGGGTGATGGAGCAGTGGCTTTTGAGTCAGCGGCAGAGGGTTTGACATCACTTGTTTCTATCGCCAATAAAGATTTAAACTGGAGCCACTGTAAAGTTACACAAGAATTTGAGGAAAATATTCCCAATGCTTCTCACACATTTAGAGAGGATGGGGTAAAAGCGAGTTTAGCTATTCCTATCGTTTTAAAAGAAGATAGGAGTGAGGTTTCTGATTCAATCGAAAATTCCCAATCCGAAATCCAAAATTCCTTATGGGGACTGCTGATTGTTCATGATGAGCGCAGTTATCTTTTTTGGCAAGATTGGGAGATAGAATGTCTCAAACAAATCAGTATCCAAATTGCGATCGCCATCAAACAAAGCCAATTATTTGAACGAGTTCAAATAGAAGTGGCATCAAGGCAATTTGCCGAAGCTAGATCTCATGAAAAATCACACCAAAGCGAGAATGCCCTCTCCGAACTGAAATATGTTCAAGAGCAGTTGTTGCAAAATGAGAAAATGGCTAATCTCGGTCAACTTGTGGCTGACATGGTTCACGAAATTAATAATCCCCTTAACTTTATTCACGGCACTCTACATCCGGCAAATCAATACGCAGAAGAATTAATTCAGTTAATTGAACTTTATCAGCATCGTTATCCCACATCTGAGTTAGTCAAGTCCTCTGGACTTCAACGCCTCGATATAGATTTCATGAAAACCGACTTCCTGAAATTGCTGTGGTCAATGCAATCTGGGTTTGAACACATCAAAGAAATTGTTCTTGCCTTACAGAATTTCTCACGTTTTGACGATAATCAGATGAGAAAATTCGACATGCATGAGGGACTTAACAGTGTTGTTAGGATTTTACAGAATCGCTTAAAAGAACGGCTAGATAGACCGGGAATTCAGGTAATTAAAGAATTCGGGAATTTGCCATTAGTAGAGTGTTATCCGGGAGAGATAAATCAGGTATTTATGAACATCTTGACTAATGCTATTGATGCTTTAGAAGAAAGAATGAAAGTAGATCACTCTTTTCCTCCCCAAATTTTAATTCGTACAGAAATCATCAGCAGACATTTGTCCTTAGTTAGCAATAATCAATCTAGAAAAAGTCAAGCGAGAGAATCAAACAAACATAAAGTCGTCATTCGGATTTCTGACAATGGCAAAGGTATTCTCCCTCACGTTCAAAGACATATATTTGAACCATTTTTCACTACTAAACAAGATGGAAGAAAGGGGATAGGGCTATCAATTAGCGAGAAAATTATTGTAGAAAAACATCAAGGAAAGTTGAAATGTAACTCCAGGATAGGTCAAGGCACAGAGTTTGTCATTGAAATGAATTCAAAAGCAAAACACTATGCCGATATCAGAAAACATGCTAGCTTTTAGGTAATAGCGATTAGCTGTTAGCTAATTACCGCTAATCGCTAATTGCTAATTGCTAATTGCTAATTATGAATTTTTTTGATAAGTTGAGTGGGGCGATCGCATTAAATCAAAGCTTACTATTTGTAGGACTTGATCCCAATCCAGAGATGATACCCAGTCGTTACGCATCTTCTGACATCATCGATAGCTTGTGGGATTGGTTGCAATTTATCATTTCGGAAACATCTGATAAAGTCTGTGCCTATAAACCTACACTTGGCTTTTACGAAGCCCTAGGTACTGCAGGTTTAGAGCTTTTGTATAAAGCTCTAGCAACCGTTCCCGCTCACATTCCAATTATTTTAGATGCCAAATACAGTGACTTAAACACGAGTACTATCCTCGCCCAGACTGTGTTTGTAGACTGGGGTGTCGATGCCATCACGTTGAATCCCTATGCAGGACAAGATCTCGTAGCACCGTTTTTAGTTTACCCTGGCAAGGCAGTGTTTGTCTTGTGTTGTACTTCTAACCGAGCTGCTGTGAAGTTACAGCAATATCCCACAAGCACAACTGAATTACCCCTTTACCTACAAGTGGCAAAGGAATCTAAAAATTGGGGAACTCCAGAACAATTAGGGTTAGAAGTAGGAACGACACAGCCAGATATTTTGGCACGTGTTCGTGCAGTTGCTCCCGAACGTATTATCATGGCTCGTAGCATCTGGGCAGAAGGTGGCAACTTAGGCAAAATTTTAGCAGCAGGTTTAAGTGTCAATGGTGATAATCTGCTGATTCCTGTACCTCTAGATATGTTGACTGAAGATGTATCACCACAGGTTCAGTCTTTGCAAGCAGAAGTTAATCAACTGAGAACAGAAGTTACCTACGATCCTTCGGGTTGTTCTCTATGGATACCTGATGTTTGTTTTTTAAATCAGCATCCCTATCAGGATTTGATTTTGCAACTTTATGATGTTGGCTGTATTATGTTTGGCAACTTTGTCCAAGCGTCAGGAGCGACATTTCCTTATTATATCGATCTACGCAAAATCATTTCCAATCCCCAAATTTTTAATTTAGTTCTCAATGCTTATGAGGATGTTTTGAAAACTCTGACGTTTGATCGGATAGCAGGTATTCCCTACGGTTCTTTACCTACTGCGACTGGTTTGGCTTTGCGTCTTAATTGTCCCATGATTTTTCCTCGTAAAGAAGTTAAAGCCCACGGAACTCGGAAGTTGATTGAGGGTAATTTCCATCCTGGTGAAACCGTTGCTGTGGTGGATGATATTCTCATTAGTGGAAAAAGTGTGATGGAAGGAGCAGAAAAGTTAAAATCTGTAGGCTTAAAAGTGAATGATATTGTGGTGTTGATCGATCACGGACAAGGGGTGACAGACAAGTTACAAGAAAATGGTTATCGAGGGCAAGCAGTTTTAACAGTGTCAGAAATTGTCGATACCCTCTACCAAGCAGGACGAATTAATGAAGAACAATTCAATGCCTTTTCCGAAGTGTAGTGTGCCTGTAGTTCTTTCCCACAATAAATTCATTTTTCTAAAATTATCTTATGTATTACGGCTTGTAGTTGAGCTTCCCCCACTTTGTACGCAAGTGGCGATCAAATCGCCTATGGATTAAGTCTTAAAATAACGTAGTCTAACGGAGTTAAAAGTAGTTAAATAATCTATGAAT
>JAQYWN010000127.1 GCA_029379265.1 Rhizonema sp. NSF051 | reverse complement strand
CTTCATTATTCATATAAGAAATGGGATAACCGTTCACAAAATTAACTTGGCAAAATCAAAATCTATCTATAGATTTTGATATCCTATCTCTTGAGTTTGGATAAAACCAAGTTACTGAAAACCATAGAAATGTAACAGGTTTCTCATTTTTGCATAGTTTACCTCAGCTAAAAAATTGAAGGAGAACCACAGAAAATCAAGGCTCGGCACAACAAACTATAACGCGTCATCTATCTTTGGTAGTGATAACAATGATAGAGGGTAATTTCCTTTCTTTCGCGGACAACCCTTTGCCACTTGTTCAAGCTCCTGTATTCACACATCCGACTGGAGATTTATTGGTAAGTGCCTGAAAAGCATGTATTCATTCTTGTGATGACTACCAATTTGGAAAATAGTTATTTATTTAACAGTAGGTAGCTTCAAGAAATGTGTAAAATTTCATAGTTGTTTTGGATACATACTGTCTTTAGATTGATTATGTTTAGCTACACAAAGTGTGCGCTAGTTTGGCTGTCACACGACTAACTGTTAGGTTATCAAGATGATGTTTTATTGAAAAATGAATACTTTGACAAACAAAGAGATTTCAGTATTAATAGCATCGCTTGTTTCGTGACAAAAACTCTGATAATCTAATCCTTCTTAGTTATCTATGAAGTTTGATTATTTTATGATGTTAATACACAGCAGATAGCATAAAAAAATGACTAATAAGAAATGGGCTGTAAAACGTATCACTGTGAATTTGGCTACCCAGGAAGCGGAAAAACTAGAAAAATATTGCCAGCAGACAGGTAGACCTGCAACAGATGTCATTCGGGAACTCATTCGCGGGTTACCTATTACGTCTGAAGAAAATGGGATTGGGATTGGAAGGGATTAAGAGATAGTGGGACAAAAGGGAAACTCTTGGTAAGCGATCGCTATTCACTGCCACCTCTTTGCCTAAAAGAGGTGCGCGTAGAAGACTATATCCGGCAGATTCTGCAATCCTTTTTTCTAAGAAAAATGCTTTCATCTCTAGGCTAAAACTATAGAGATGAAAGTTAGTTGCAACTTTCAAGTTGCCGTGATGCGATCAGGTAATCAGTACAAGATTTAAAAACCTACCCGTGGTTAAGGGTTTTACACGAAATAAAAATGAAGCAACCCTGTTTGATTGGTCTGTCGGTAGCAATACGCGTCGAGTAAGGTAGAAGGTTGCACCATTTTTGCCCTGTAACATGCAAGGACAGTGCGAAAGTAGATACCTGAAACAACTTTCAGGAACACTCAGCACTCCTGAATATTGAGAGATGATCAGATTAAATGCTTACAGATAAGCATTTAATCTGATCAGCGAATTCCGCCACCAATCCAGTTACAATTTGTAAAGAAACTGAAAAGGAAAAACGGAATCGAAAATGCGTATTGCAATAGTGGGTGCGGGGCTAGCTGGGCTAGCAACTGCTGTAGATTTAGTTGATGCAGGCTGTGAAGTGGAGATTTTTGAGTCTCGTCCGTTTGTTGGTGGTAAAGTTAGCAGTTGGGTTGATGGCGATGGCAACCACATTGAAATGGGGTTGCACGTATTTTTTGGCTGCTACTACCAAATGTTTGACTTGATGAAGAAAGTGGAAGCGTCACAAAATTTACGACTGAAAGAACATTCCCACACTTTCATTAATAAAGGGGAACGTATTGGTTCTCTAGATTTTCGTTTCTTTACAGGTGCACCATTTAATGGGTTAAAAGCATTTTTTACCACCACTCAACTCTCGTTGCAGGATAAATTGCAAAATGCGATCGCTCTTGGGACGAGTCCAGTTGTACGTGGGTTAGTCGATTTTGATGGGGCGATGAGAACTATCCGTAATTTGGATAAAGTTAGCTTTGCTCATTGGTTCCGCAGTCATGGTGGTAGCGATGGTAGTATCAAAAAGATGTGGAATCCTATTGCTTACGCTTTAGGATTTATAGATTGTGAGAATATGTCTGCCCGTTGTATGTTGACAATTTTCCAATTGTTTGCATCAAGAACGGAAGCTTCAATATTGCGGATGCTGGAAGGTTCCCCTAATGAATACCTGCACAAGCCTATCTTGAAATATTTAGAAGCTAGAAATACAAAAATTTACACTCGTCGCCGAGTGCGAGAGATGTTGTTTCCAAAAGTTGGGGAACAAATCCATGTAACTGGTATGGTAGTGGCAAATGGCGAGACTGAGGAAATTATCACCGCTGATGCCTATGTCGCTGCTTGCGATCTCCCTGGAATTCATCGTCTGATACCTCAGGAGTGGCGCAAATGGCAAGAGTTTGACAATATTTATAAATTGGAAGCAGTGCCAGTTGCAACGGTGCAACTGCGGTTTGATGGTTGGGTAACAGAATTGCACGATGCTCTCAAGCGCAAACAGTTAGATCGTGCATCGGGAATTGATAATTTGTTGTATACCTCAGATGCTGATTTTTCTTGTTTTGCCGATTTAGCTTTGACAAGCCCTGCTGATTATTATAAGGAAGGTCAAGGATCGTTGTTGCAACTGGTGTTGACACCAGGAGATCCTTTTATTAAACAAAATAATGAGGCGATCGCCCAACATGTCCTCAAGCAAGTTCATGAGTTGTTCCCGAGTTCAAGAGAACTCAACATGACTTGGTATAGTGTGGTGAAACTGGCTCAGTCTTTATATCGAGAAGGACCGGGTATGGATGTTTACCGTCCCCAGCAAACTACACCAATTTCTAATTTCTTTCTCGCGGGTAGTTACACTCAGCAGGACTATATCGATAGTATGGAGGGGGCGATCATTTCCGGAAGGCGTGCGGCAAAAGCAATTTTGGAAAATGTGAAGAAGTAGGGCTTTCTGTAGGGGGCTGCGATGTTCGTAGCGTTAAGAGAAAGGCTTCAAGGCAGACTAGACGCGAAGGGCGCGAAGGAAAAACAACAGAAAATGGCTGATTGGCTAGAGCATAGCGTACAGGTAGAGGTTGAGGCTCCTATAGAGTTCGTTTGGAGTCTTTGGGCAGACTTGGAGCAGATGCCTCGCTGGATGAAGTGGATTGATTCTGTTACGGTTCCAAAGGACGATCCAGAGATGTCTTTATGGAAACTTAATACTGGCGGTTTAGAGTTTACTTGGAAATCGCGAATTCTTAAAGTCGTTCCCCATCAAATTATCCAGTGGGAATCGATTGATGGTTTGCCGAATCGGGGAGCAATCCGCTTTTACGATCGCCACAGTAGTAGTATTGTAAAACTTACTTTTGCCTACGCTATCCCAGGGATCATTGGCAAAATTATGGATAATTTATTTTTAGGACGGGCAGTAGAATCGACTGTAAAAGCTGATTTAGAAAGATTTAGAGAATACGCTCTTAAAGCTCAATCGAATTCACCTCAGAAGACATGAAAAATGAGGAGCCAGTCAAATGACTAAGAAGTTAAGAGTGAGAAATTATGAATCTAAAACTCATGACTCCTCTATAAAACGTGAAATTTTGCGTCTCGACAACTCTTAACTTTAACTCCTAAATCTTCTTACCAAGTTGGATCACTAAACAGATGAATCGTTAACTCTTCGCGTCTTGGTGGAACTGCGGTAATGCAAGCGCGAATCATATCTCCACCTTCCACTTCCACACTGCAAGCGTGACAAGAACCCATCAAACAACCAGTGGGAATGAAAACCCCAGCTCGCTCTGCAACATCCAGCAGTGGTTCTCCCACTTTGGCTTCAACGGTAATATCGTCTGGTAAAAAGCGGACGCGAATAGTCATGAGAACCTGCCTTAGGACAAAAATGGTGTTAAGTCTAAATGCCGTTCCACTTCAATAGCAAGGGAGTCCAAAATATTCTCCCGTTGTTCTCGGTAGTTAGCAACACCTGTAGGTAAAGATTTTAAACCCCTCTGTTGACGCAGGCGATTTAACCAAGCACGTCGCCAAGGACCATTATCAAATATCCCGTGGAGATAAGTACCCCAAACAGATAGACAATTATCCACCATGCCTAAATTAATATCGTCAAACAGGGGTTGGTAGGATTGAGAGTCTGTTGGTTGGGTTTCTATACGCGATCTCCCTTGGTGGATTTCAAACCCTGTGACGGGCAAGCCCATTTGGGGAAAATTCGAGGTAACTTGGCGCTGACGGGCAATTTTCTGTCCTGTAATCACAGTTTTGATTGGTAATAACCCCAGTCCCTGATATCTGCCGGCTTGTCCTTCTATTCCCTCTGGATCTGCGATCATCTGACCCAGTATTTGATAACCGCCACAGATACCCAATACTGTGCCACCAGCTGCTGCATAATTTTGAATTGCTTCTGCCATACCACTTTTTTGTAACAACAGCAAGTCAGGAATTGTAGTTTTTGTGCCTGGGAGAATCACTGCATCTGGATGTCCTAAATCTTGCTTCGGACTAAGATATTTCAACATCACTGTCGGTTCTGATTCTAAAGGGTCAAAATCAGTAAAGTTAGAAATTCTCGGTAAGCGGACGACGGCGATGTTGAGTTCGGCTTGAGATTTTGGTGGTTTGCGTTCTATTAAGTCCAGGGAATCTTCCGGGGGAAACAAATGTTCTAAGTAAGGGATAACACCGACCACAGGGATACCAGTACGTTCTTCCAACCATTTTATCCCAGGTTCTAGGAGCGATCGCTGTCCTCGGAACTTGTTGATGACGACACCTCGAATCAAAGCCCGTTCCTCTGGATCTAATAACTCTAAAGTTCCTACTACGTGGGCAAATGCACCTCCTCTATCAATATCAACGACCAGTAGAGTAGGGGCGTTTAAATATTTTGCTACCCGCATATTAGTCAAGTCACGGTGCTTGAGATTAATTTCTGCCGGACTACCAGCACCTTCACAAACAACCAAATCAAATTCTGTCCCTAAATGCTGTAACGATTCCTCAATTGCCCGCCACCCGATCTCAAAATATTGCTCGTAGTAATCCGTGGCACTCACTTTACCCACCGACTTTCCTTTAATAATGACTTGAGAAGTCATATCTCCTTGAGGTTTGAGCAAAATAGGATTCATTTCTACCCAAGGAATAACTCCTGCGGCCCAAGCTTGTACCGCTTGGGCATAGCCAATTTCTCCACCACTGGCAGTAACATAAGCATTTAAAGCCATATTTTGACCTTTAAAAGGAGCTACTCGCCAACCACGCCGAGATAGAATGCGGCAAATAGCTGCTGTTAGCAGTGATTTCCCTGCGTGGGATGTCGTCCCCACCACCATAATTGCTTTCATATGAAATATCAGTTTTTACAGATCGGGTTTCTTCAAAATCTCCAGGTTAGTCTTGTGAGACTGAGGACGACTTAATGGTTAGTCAAAAATTTAACTAACTACTAATAATTCTCCCATCCCCAATACTTAAAGTGGATCGGATGCTGGTGGTAAATACTTCATAAAGAGAGTTTAAAGTTCCGTATCTATTGTTCCCTTTTACTCCACACTCCTAACTCTTCACTTTTCTACAAGATTTGTGGGATTCCCCATCTTCAGCCGTTCTCCAAGGGAGCGTAGGTGATTGTATTTGACGATTGTTTTGACAAGTTGAGGCTGACATAGAGATGCTGGGACATTTTTTTCTCCCAACTCTTGCCCTGGTTACTCTACTGCCATGGATATCTAAAAGGGTAGTCTTAACCAATGAATAACAGCATCCACAGAGCGATCGCTCCATGAAGGAGTACGCCAAGCAGAGAATTGAAATTTTTGTACTAACTGGTAACCTAGAGGAGTTAGGCGAAAACTATCTGTAATTCCTTGACCATCGACTTCTCGTCGCAGTACACCCACTTGAATCAACCACATCAAACTATTGTCTGTTCTTAATTCCGATAATGCGCTTCTGGTATAGCCATATTTTACTCCGGAATTACCAGTAATCTCACTTAATGCCACATGATGAGAGCGCATCGCTTCAAATAAATTCAGATTGAAGGGAGAACACATTAACGCTCGCTCGGCTCGATCTACAGTTCCACGGGGATAGTGAAAAGTTTTCTGGGTTTGTACACTGGGCATTTTATAGTTCTAATATCAGATTAGGCTTTCGCAAGGAGTGTTTCTTCAGATAACGATTTAAGATTATTGTAAGATTTCAGATGCACAAATAATTTTTCAAAGGAAAGTTCAATTATGTCTTTAGCAGTCGGCAGCTATGCACCTGGATTTACAGTCAAAGACACTAACGGCAATACTGTCTCGTTATCTAATTTTAAAGGGAAAACCGTTGTTTTGTACTTTTACCCTAAAGACGACACTCCTGGTTGTACCAAACAAGCTTGTAGTTTTCGGGACAGCATTGACCAATATAAAGGCAAAGATGTTGTCGTCTTGGGTGTAAGTGCAGATGATGAGATTTCTCACCAAGCATTCACTCAAAAATTCAAGCTGAATTTTCCGCTTTTGGCTGACACTGATAAAATCCTTATCAAAGCTTATGATGTTGATGGTGGCGGTTATGCCAAGCGCGTCACTTACGTTATTGATGGCGAGGGTAAAATCAGTCATGTTGACAATGCTGTCAACACGTCTACTCATGCTGGCGATATTCTCAGTGCATTAGGATTGTAATCAGCTTTGAGCGGTCAGAGTTAAAGATGACCGCTCATAAATTTTAATGATCCACTTGGCGTATAAGTACGCGATTTTGTTGAACTTGTTGAGTCTGCTGCTGTGGACGTTGTTGAAGCAATTGTTGCTGCTTAGCTTTAAATGCAGTTGCTGCATCGTTTAGTTCTTGATTCTGTTCACTAGCATAGTTCGGGTTAAGTTGACCAAAGTTCGCGTTATGAATTAACTGAAACACATTGAAATTACCCTGTTCAACTCCACGTGAAAACGGATCTGTTCTGTTTGTGGAATCGTAGTTTTCCTGGTTAGTTGCTTGGATTGGATCAGCTAAGCTAGGTTGAGGTGTCAGAAAGGAAGCAAGACTAATTCCAGCAATAGCGATCGCCACAAATTGTGTAAGCGGCAAAAATGTTATCTTCATCCTCTAATATCTCCTGCCAATTATGTTTAATCTGTTAAGCGAGAGTACGTCTTAATTGGGGTTGAATACTCAATAAAGCGACAAGGGTAAACCCAAGTAACACTAGCAATGCACCCCCAAAAGTCACATCACCCCAAAAAGCGTGCATCACCATGCTATTCAATCCCCAATTATTGTGAAGATACAAATAGCGGATTGGTTCAATTGCATAGCTAAGGGGATTGAGAGTAGCTACAATTTGCAACCACTTAGGCATAAATGATAACGGAGCCAAAGCCGTGCTGGCAAATAATAGCGGCAGTGTTGTTACAAAAATTACCGCAATTAATTCAATATGCCCAGGTAAAGCAAAAGCCAAGCCGAGAGACAGGGCAGTTACCCCTAAAGTCAGGAGGAAAACGATCAAAGCGATCGCACTCAAGCCGGTAATATCTGGTAACCCTGCTCCTAAAAACGCTGCTGCTGTCACAATTATGACTACTTGTAATAGACTTTGGCTAATAATAAAGATTGCCGAAGCTAGAACAATGGAAAATCGCGATGCTAAGGGAGCTACTAACAATCGATTCAAAAAGCCAAATTCTCGGTCAAACATTACGGGCAAACCCGCATTTAACGCTCCTGTAAATGCAGTAAAAACTATGACTCCCGCGCTTAAAAATTGACCGTAATTTGTCGTGTTACCGAATATTCCTTTAGGCGCATTTTGAAATAAGGCACCGAACAGCACTAACCACATGACTGGCTGAATAATTCCTGCAATCAACGTTGAGGGACGCCGCTGCAACTGAATAAACAAACGACGTGTTAATGCCAGTGTCTCTTGCACCAATTCACTAAAAAGATTAGGCGTAGCATCAGTACGTGCTTGAGGTGATGCCACTTGCTGCCAGTTAATTTCCGATTTAGGAGGTATTACAGTATCACGCATAAAATGTTTTTAGGTGTTATTTGTTTAAAGATGGCGATTAACCTCGATCTATCTCATATTTTGCTTTTTTTCAGCCTTGAGATCGCGATTGCCAACCGCCACTAGTTCTGCGTCCATTAGCGTTTGTCCTGTTGCCGCAAGGTAAACATCATCTAGACTTGGTCGAGATTGGGCAATGCCAAATATTGGTAATCCAGAGTTAGAGAGTGCCTGCTGTATACTCATCAAGGCATCATTCTGTGGCGTCACCACTAAGTTGAGAGAATTTCCTTGAGCGCTATTAATAATGACTTCTTGAACAAATGGCAAAGATGTCAGTAAATTTTGAGCTTTCTTAGCTTCCTCAATGGGAGAAAACTCGCGGATTCGCAAAGTAATGCGATCGCCACCTACCTTATCTTTCAACTCTGAAGGTGTTCCTGTATCAATCACAATGCCGCGATCAATAATTGCCACACGATCTGCAAGCGCATCTATCTCTTCTAAATAATGGCTGGTAATCAAAACTGCTGTCCCAGCTTTTCGCAATTTTCGTAAGAATTCCCATACCACAAAACGAGTTTCTATGTCAAGCCCCACTGTTGGTTCGTCTAAAACCAACACATCAGGTGCGTGAAGTAACCCTGCTGCCAAGTCTAAGCGCTTGCGCAACCCACCAGAGTAAGTGCCTGTCTTCTTATCGGCATACTCCTGCAAACTGAGTAAATCGAGTACCGTTTCTATACGCTGTTTCGCAACTGCCCCTCTTAGATGATAAAGCGCCGCTTGCAGTTGCAGCAGTTCGCGTCCAGTCAGTACTTTATCCAAGGCAACTTCCTGAGCAACATAGCCTAGCCGTCGTCTTGCGGCTCTAGGATTATTTAATACAGAAATGCCAGAAACTTCTATTTTACCAGCATCTGGTGTCGTGAGAGTACACAAAACACGCAAGGTGGTTGTTTTCCCTGCTCCGTTAGGACCGAGTAAACCAAAAATTTCTCCTGGTTCTACTTTCAAGGAAACATCCTTCACGGCTTCAACCGTGCCGTAGCGCTTTTGGAGGTTTTCTATTAAAACGGCGGGAGCCATGATAGGTTAATCTCTAACTATACAAATCTCAACAAAATCTATTTCTATTCTAGTTAATATCATGCCACCGCTTGATCAAGTATGCTCAAAGTTACTCACTACTTGTATCAAGTGTGTAACTGTATTAACGATAGTGATTTGTCAAGCTAAAATGAACGCTAGTTACGCAAAAGCCCTATCACTCACCCCTTCATGGGAATGATGATATGAATTGCGGGACAAAAACGAGATTCGTCCCAAATAAATCATGGGCATAGGCTATCGATTAACCGGGATATTCTAGTTTTTGCCTATTAGCTCACAAAACAGCTAGCTATTTATTGAACAGCAGAGTATCTTCATACCTAACTAGAATGATAGCACAAGGGGAAATTAGTATAATTTCTAACAACTTAGAATCATGCCTGAACAGTTAACAATAGAAAGCGATAATTTAGATTTAAAACAACTTCTAAAAACCTTAGCAGCGGTCAAAAAAGGTGACTTTTCTGCACGTATGCCTGTAGATAAAATCGGCATGGCAGGAAAAATAGCCGATACGCTTAATGATATTATTGAACAAAATGAGCGGATGACGGCAGAACTTCAGCGACTTAGTAGCGTTGTTGGTAAAGAAGGCAAAATTAACGAACGAGCCTATGTGGGAAATGTTCGCGGTTCTTGGTCAGCTTGCGTTGATTCTGTCAATACCCTAATTACAGATTTAGTCCAGCCAACAGCTGAAACAGCGCGTGTTATCCGGGCTGTGGCAAATGGCGATTTGTCTCAAACGATTGCACCAGAAATTGATGGCAGACCCCTCAAAGGAGAGTTTCTCCAAACGGCTGAAATGGTCAACACTATGGTGGGTCAACTTAACTCTTTTGCATCGGAGGTGACACGAGTTGCTCGTGAAGTGGGAACCGAAGGTCAACTGGGTGTGCAAGCCCAAGTGGGTGGTGTTGCGGGTACCTGGAAAGATCTGACCGGGGCAGTGAATATGATGGCGGGTAATCTTACCGATCAAGTCCGTAACATTGCGGAAGTCACTACTGCAGTCGCAAACGGTGATCTCTCGAAGAAAATTACTGTTAATGTTAAAGGCGAAATTTTAGAGTTGAAGAATACCATCAACACGATGGTAGATCAGCTGAACTCTTTTGCATCGGAAGTGACACGGGTTGCCCGTGAAGTGGGAACCGAAGGTAAGCTGGGTGTGCAAGCCCAAGTGAGTGGAGTTGCAGGTACCTGGAAAGATCTGACTGGGGCCGTGAATATGATGGCGGGTAACCTTACCGATCAAGTCCGCAATATTGCGGAAGTTACGACTGCAGTGGCAAACGGCGACCTCTCGAAGAAAATTACTGTCAATGTTAAAGGCGAAATTTTGGAGTTAAAGAACACCGTCAACATCATGGTGGATCAACTCAACTCTTTTGCATCAGAAGTGACGCGGGTTGCGCGTGAAGTAGGAGCAGAAGGAAGCCTTGGCGGTCAAGCTCAAGTGCCTGGTGTAGCAGGAACTTGGAAAGATTTGACCGACAGCGTGAATTTTATGGCAGGAAGTTTAACTGCACAGGTTCGTAATATTGCGGAAGTCACGACTGCAGTGGCAAATGGTGACCTCTCGAAGAAAATTACTGTTGACGTTAAAGGCGAAATTTTGGAGTTAAAAAATACCATTAATACGATGGTGGATCAACTTAACTCCTTTGCATCGGAAGTGACGCGGGTTGCTCGTGAAGTGGGAATAGAAGGGAAATTGGGTGTGCAAGCCCAAGTACAAGGTGTTGCTGGTACTTGGAAGGACTTGACTGATAGCGTCAATATGATGGCAGGAAATTTAACTGGACAAGTCCGTAATATTGCGGAAGTTGCGACAGCGATCGCCAACGGTGACCTCTCAAAGAAAATTACCGTCGATGTTAACGGTGAAATTTCGGAGTTAAAAAACACCATCAATATTATGGTGGATCAACTAAGTTCCTTCGCTTCGGAAGTGACGCGGGTCGCTCGTGAAGTAGGTTCGGAAGGAAAACTAGGTGTACAAGCCGATGTCAAAGGTGTTGCAGGAACTTGGAAAGATTTGACAGATAGTGTCAACTTTATGGCGGGAAGCTTAACTGCACAAGTTCGCAACATTGCGGAAGTCACCACTGCAGTCGCCAACGGTGACCTCTCGAAGAAAATTACTGTCGATGTTAAAGGCGAAATTTTGGAGTTGAAAAACACCATCAATATTATGGTAGATCAACTCAACTCCTTTGTGTCGGAAGTGACACGGGTCGCCCGTGAGGTGGGAACTGAAGGGAAACTAGGCGTACAAGCGGATGTCAAAGGTGTTGCCGGGAATTGGAAAGATTTGACAGATAGTGTCAACTTTATGGCGGGAAGCTTAACCGCACAAGTGCGTAACATTGCGGAAGTCACCACTGCAGTCGCCAATGGTGACCTCTCGAAAAAAATTACTGTCAATGTTAAAGGCGAAATTTTGGAGTTGAAAAATACTATCAATACAATGGTGGATCAACTGAGTTCCTTTGCTTCGGAAGTGACGCGGGTGGCGCGTGAGGTGGGAACCGAGGGAAAATTAGGTGTGCAAGCAGAAGTTAAAGGCGTAGCGGGTACTTGGAAGGATCTGACCGGGGCAGTGAATATGATGGCTGGAAACCTCACCGATCAAGTCCGCAATATTGCTGAAGTTGCTACGGCGATCGCGACTGGTGACCTTTCCAAGAAAATTACTGTCTATGTCAAAGGCGAAATTTTGGAGTTAAAAAACACCATCAACACAATGGTGGATCAGCTGAACTCTTTTGCATCGGAAGTAACGCGGGTGGCCCGTGAGGTGGGAACCGAAGGTAAGCTGGGAGTACAAGCCGATGTCAAAGGTGTTGCTGGTACTTGGAAAGATCTCACTGAGAATGTTAACTCAATGGCAGGAAATCTGACAGCACAAGTGCGGAACATTGCGGAAGTCACAAAGGCGGTGGCAAACGGCGATCTGTCGAAAACAATCACCGTTGATGTGAAAGGCGAAATTCTGGAGTTAAAAAATACCATCAATACGATGGTGGATCAGTTGAGTTCCTTCGCGTCGGAAGTGACGCGGGTGGCACGTGAGGTGGGAACCGAAGGCAAACTCGGTGGTCAAGCGCACGTCAAGGGTGTGGCGGGCACTTGGAAAGATTTGACCGACAACGTGAACTCGATGGCTGGGAATTTAACAGCACAAGTCCGAGGTATTGCCCAAGTGGTGACGGCAGTTGCCAATGGCGATTTGAAGCGGAAATTGATGCTGAATGCCAAGGGAGAAATTGAGACTTTGGCAGAAACGATCAATGAGATGATTGACACCTTGGCAACATTTGCTAACCAAGTGACAACGGTGGCGCGTGAGGTGGGGATTGAAGGTAAGTTAGGCGGACAAGCCGAAGTGCCAGGTGCGGCAGGAACTTGGAAAGATCTGACCGGGGCGGTGAATGATCTGGCGGCAACTCTGACTACTCAGTTGCGGGCGATCGCAGAAGTGGCAACTGCTGTCACAAAAGGAGACATGACACGTTCAATTTCTGTTGTCGCCCAAGGTGAGGTTGCTATCCTCAAAGACAACATCAATCAGATGATTGCTAATTTGCGGGAGACAACGCAGAAAAATACCGAACAAGATTGGTTGAAAACTAACTTAGCCAAGTTTACCCGGATGCTTCAAGGTCAACGCGACCTTGAAACTGTATCTAAACTTATTCTCTCCGAATTAGCGCCATTAGTAGGAGCTTCTTGTGGTGTTTTCTACATTATGGATACGGGGGAAGACGTACCGTACTTAAAGTTATTGAGTAGCTATGCTTACCGCGAACGCAAGCATTTAGCAAACCGCTTTTACTTGGGTGAAGGCTTAGTCGGACAATCGGCGTTGGAAAAAGAACGGATTTTGCTGACGGAGGTCCCTCAAGACTACATTAAGATTAGTTCTGGGTTGGGCGAAGCCACCCCACTCAATGCCGTGGTGTTACCCGTGCTTTTTGAACAACAGGTAACCGCAGTCATTGAACTCGCTTCATTCCGGCGTTTTAGTGAAATTCATTTGACATTCTTCGATCAACTGACTGAAAGCATTGCGATCGTTGTGAACACCATTGCTTCCAGTATGCGTACTGAAGACTTACTCAAGCAATCACAGTCTTTAGCAGAGGAGTTGCAAACTCAGCAATATGAACTCAGGGAAACCAATACACGTTTAGAACAACAAGCTAGAACACTCAAATCATCAGAGGATTTGCTGAAGAAGCAGCAAGAAGAGTTACAACAAACTAACGCTGAACTTGAAGAAAAAGCAGAGTTGTTAGCTTTGCAAAAAAAAGACGCAGAAAGGAAGAATCAGGAAATAGAACAGGCAAGACAATCGT
>JAQYWN010000126.1 GCA_029379265.1 Rhizonema sp. NSF051 | reverse complement strand
GATATGTCTATTACACTTTGACAAAAATCATAAAAAGATATAAACAATCAAATTATAGTTGCGCCAGAATATCCCCCAGCTTTGTTACTGCCTACCAAAGTGTGGTGCTTTCAGTTCCAAGTTTTCAGAAATGTCCTGAAGTATTTCGTTAATGCGGGAAATGACCTCATTCGATGGTGCTGACTCTCCACCTAGCTCAAGTTGCACTTTAAACTTTAAGTCAATTCCCGCCGCAGCGTTTTTAATAGCGGAAATTTTTTCTGCTAAGTCTTGCAGTTGATGAGTTTCCAAGTAAGCCGCAGCAACTTGTGTATTACTTTGGGGTTGTGCTACTGATACATTGATTCGGTAGGTAGATGATAAATTTTCGGAAGCACTTGGCTGTGTAACCGATGGTTGTTGGCTGGGTGGTGCTGTAAATGGGGTTGGCTGAGTTGGCTGTGGCAGTTGGAATTTGACTCCAGCAGATTTACTGTAGTCACAAGGCCAAACCTGAGAATCCGATGTCAACTGGAAACGGTGTGCTCGAAAAGCACCTTCAATGGCATCACGGGCGATTTTCCATGGCAGAGGTTGTCCTATCTTCTGGATCAGGGCTTGGGCAATAGCTAAAGCTGTGGTTGTCCCATCACTCCATGCTGCGGGTAAGTTTTCGGGTAGAACGTCATTGATGGAAAGGGATGCTGGGGGTGGTTGTAACTGAGCATCTTCAGTTAATATCCCATTGGGAAGATCTTCAGCAAAGAAGCAGGCTTCCCCAGAAGTGAGACACAGATTTCCTTGTTTTACAGCTTCTGTAATGGCGGTATCAATGGTAGAACCTTCTACGCTTGGTATAGGTAAGGGTTCTTCGTAGCCTTCGCGCTTAATTTGTACTACATTTTGACCGGAGAAATATTCATATATTTGGCGCAGTGTCAGGCTATTATTGCTCGTCCACAATTGTGGAAGTTCTTCGGGTGATAAGAGTGTGCTAGAAAGCTCGCTTAAAGTAGCATATTCTGGTAGTACTGCTTCTAAGCTAGAGTCTTTGAGTGCGTTGTCATTAGGTCGCGATCGCCAAAAAGTTCTGAAAGTGCGGTCAGGTCGCAGTCAGGTAACAACGTGGCAATTAAAGCTGCACGACAAGCTGCTAAAGGTCGTCTAGCAGGCCAGATATGCAATGTAGAAATATGTCCGTGGCGGACGTTCTTTTCATGAACGGAATCAATAGATGTTTGTTTGAGGGGAAATGCTACTTCTATTAGGCGGGGTTTGTCAGTCATTTCAATTTTGGATTTTATATTTTATATTTGGAATATTAAATATCAGATTTCTTTTGGGGGATGCCAACCCGCTAATACCCATTGTTGTCTAACTGTAACTGATACAATATTGTTTAGTTGTAGGGCTATAACTGTAACTCGACCACATGCAGTGAGTCCGATAATTTGAGTACCATTGTCACTCCATTCAAAATGCCTTGACCACTTTTTATTTCTAGGATTAAATAGCTTTACTCTTTTACCAGTTACTGGATCTACAGCATCGGTTTGAGTTCCTTTATAACTGTTACACAGGCGACAAGCTAACCATAAATTATCCTGGTCATCAGTGCCTCCTTTAGCTTTGGGAATGATGTGTTCAATCTCTAACAGTCCAAGAACGTACTTTTGTAAACTACGACAGTAACCACATTGGTCGCCAGCTTGACCACGAATTTTTTCTCTCAATGTTTCTGACATCCATCCTGAACTCACGCATCTAAAGGTTCTCGTAAACCTCGCTGGACTGCTTCACGTAAAGCCTGCGCTTTAAGTAATAGTTTTTCTTGATAGACTTGCATTAGAGCTAAGAGTTCAGAATGCTCGGTATTGGCAAGTATTCCAGCTTGTTGATTGTATAGCAATTCGCTTAACCTTTGGTCTTGTTCTGATTCCATCTGTAATTCTGTAAGAGCGATAACTTCTTCATCAGGTAAAGAAGCGAAAGAGGAAATTTCTAATTTGTCATTAGGTGCAGACTGGGAACTTATAGGAGAAAGTGAAAGCGTAATTACTTGTGTCAGAATCTCAGCCACATTGCGGTTAGTTAGTTGGGCAAAGTGTTCGGCTTTTTTGTAGACTTCATCTGGTAAATCAAGGGTAATTTGAGTAGCCATAGGACTTAAAACTCTTCTACTATTACTGACGGTATTTATTCCACATTTCATTAAGGTCATTACGCATTTGTTTCCAAACCCATGATGGAATCAGTGGGGCAGATGCACGGGCGATGTGATATTATTGCATTACTTTAATTGCCTCAAAATCATCAAAAGTTTTTAATTTTATTAAGTTTTCAATCTTTTCTTCTATTGAGGCTGCTTTTCTGCTGAATCCGTAATAGCCTATGAAAAACCGGAATAGTTCAAGAGAAAAAACTAGCATAAGGGAGTACTTTGGTTGAATTTACATACCCGTATTCGTTAGTAAATATAGATAACGGAGAAAATTTATCAGTAACTTCTAACCAATAAGTAGAATATGAACGGGGTGATTGAATTTCTCTTGTCCCATTACCTTTAATAATAATCAAAACATCTATATGATCAAGTGGTTGAACTTTGGCTTTCCTAGCAAATGAACCGAAAGAAAGGTAGTCACCAGTTAATCTCGGAAATCCCTGATTTTCTCTAGCAAGTATTTTAAGTTGGTCAAATAAGTAATCGCGACTAGCTCTTGCTCTCTTAGTAATATCTGGGTCGATGTCAACAGAATCTTTCCGAAATTTATCAAATGCTCCCCAAACAGTGTATGGCATTTTCACTCCTAATTAATTCTCTGCCGCTTGGAAAATCTCTTGTGCATTAATCACCACACTAGTTTTAGTTTTTACAATCAATTTGCCAAACGGGTCTTGTATTCTTAGCAACCGGGGATGGGGAGTCGCGCAGTTAAACACCACGTACAGCCAGTACCGTTCCCGTAAGTTACAAGCCGCCACCCACTCGTTCTCGGTTAACTCCACGTTGCCAATTCCAGCACGTCCTTTAACTTCTATTGATCGCTGTTTGCCATCGGGATACCTAGAAAGTAAATCAAAACCAGGGTAATCTGTTAAACCAGCTTCTCGCGCTAATTGGGGTGTGGAAATATCCTTTACTATAGCACCCTGAGATTCTTCGTCACCCCTAGCTGTCCGCATGGCAATGGCTTCAATTTCTTTATCCTGACGCTTTTTATCTTCGGGATCGGTAGATGGTACTACTAAAGCGTGAGCGATACACGTTACCTCTCCCGGTACAATTAATTCAGGTTCGCGGTGCAGGGTAGCGATCGCTTGTTCCTTCAAACTCGTTAACTGTCGTTGACGGTTCTTTATTTTGGTCATTTCCCCTTTAGCATGGGCATCGCCTGCGTTGGCTTTATCCCTGAGTTTTCCTCGCCTGTGCAACAACTCTGACTCTTGATAGTCGTAACCACACTTTAAAAAGTTAATCCGTTTTGGTAAAGTTTCTTCAAGTGCTTTATACCTTTCCATAACTAGCTTTTGTGCTACTGATTCTAAAGCATAAGCTTTTGCAAGTTGGCAAGATTCTTGTGCCGTTGCGACTAAGGAACTCGCCTGTGGTGGTATCCCCGCACCTTCTTTTAACAGGGTTAGGTACTCTGGGGAAGCTTGGGCAATGGCCTCTGGAGTTCAATGTTGAAGACAGCTATGTGCTAGTCACACTGAAGATAAGACCATGAGTACTACGATTGTTGCTTTTTTTAACAACAAAGGAGGAGTAGGTAAAACTTCTCTAGTGTATCATTTAGCATGGATGTATAGAGATTTGGGTTTTAGGGTTGTTGCAGCTGATCTTGATCCTCAAGCTAATCTTACAGCCGCATTTATTGACGAAGATCGCTTAGAACAACTTTGGCCAGATGGTAATCATCCAAAAACTGTTTTTGGTTGTGTACAGCCTTTGATCAGAGCTATTGGTGATATTGCCGATCCACACTTAGAATACGTTGAATATCAGCATCAATTATCATTATGGAGTGAAGCATTAGCTCTGTTGGTAGGAGATTTATCCCTATCCGGTTTTGAAGAGCAGCTTTCAGAAGAATGGCCTAAATGCATGGATGGTGATGAGCGTGCTTTCCGTGTCATATCAGCTTTTTGGAGAATCATGCAGAAAACAGCACTAGTTCACAAAGCTGACGTGATCTTAATGGATCTGGGACCAAATTTAGGGGCAATTAATCGTGCTGCACTGATTGCTGCGGATTATATTGTGGTTCCACTTTCACCAGACTTGTTTTCCTTACAAGGCTTACGTAACCTTGGTCCTACCTTACGACGCTGGCGAGAAAACTGGCGAGAACGACTCACTCGAAACCCGGCTGACGATCTGGAGTTACCAAAAGGTTATATGCAACCTGTTGGTTACGTTGTTTTACAACATTCAGTGCGATTGGATCGTCCGGTAAAAGCTTATAATCGTTGGATTGCTCATATACCGAAAGTTTACAGAGACGATGTGTTAAATCAGCCTAGTGATGACATGAGATCTTTAGAAAATGACCCTCATTGTTTAGCTTTGCTGAAGAACTACCAAAGCTTAATGCCTATGGCTCAAGAAGCTCGCAAGCCTATATTCCATTTGAAACCAGCCGATGGGGCTATCGGTTCTCAAACTAATGCAGTAAAAAATGTCTATCGTGAATTCGAGAAGTTGGCTTGGGCGATCGCACAACGAACGCTGATCAAGAAATCATCCGATCTCCTTGACTCCAACCACTTTTAAAGTAGACACTGCCCATGATTTTTTTAACTATAATTTTTTCATTAATAAGCGGTGCTTACCCTACTGCTGCATTAAATTGAACATAATTTAAAATTGATGTTAGGATACAAACCTCAATCATCTGATACTCATCCAGAAATTGATAAGTTTCTCATGCAAGCTTTTCGCTTTATGCCTACTTGGAAGAAAGCGCATCTTACCAACGAAGCAACTAAGGCAATTCAACAATGGGCAATTATTGGTATTCGTAATCAAAATCCTAATGCTACTCCAGAATAAATTTGGTTTCAGTTAGCAGTAAGATGCATAGGTAAAGATTTAGCAAGTCGAGTTCATAAGAATAAGATCCAGAAAAAAATAATCGATGCAGAATCAATTAGGTTGGTGTTGAGAGTAGCGGAAATTATTGAGACACTAGTGACACCTGATGCATTAAACAAGGGGTGTTGAAGTCATCCAACCACAACAGTAGAAACCTACAAACAAAGGAGTACAGTCATGAAAGTCTATGAGATTCACAACGATAAGCCAGGATTAGATGCTCTTACCCTTACAGAGCGATCGCAACCGGAACCCAATGCCGGACAAGTATTAGTACAAATGCACGCAGCATCTTTGAACTACCGCGATCTACTGGTAACAAAAGGCTCATATGGTGCCAAACAGTTCAAACCAATTATTCCACTGTCTGATGGTGTGGGTAAGGTTGTTGCCATTGGAGAAGGTGTGACGCGGGTTCAAGTTGGCGATCGCGTAGCTGGCATTTTCATGCAAAAGTTCTTGTCAGGTGAACTTACCCAAGAGAAGTCTAACTCAGCGCTGGGAGGAGCAATTGATGGTGTGTTAGCGTCGTACGTGGTGTTTGATGAACAGGGTGTTGTCAAAGTACCGGAACATCTCTCTAATGAAGAAGCGGCAACATTACCTTGTGCCGCAGTGACAGCTTGGAATGCCCTCGTTGTCGAAGGGCAACTGAAAGCTGGTGATACGGTACTTTTGCAAGGAACGGGTGGCGTCTCACTGTTCGCTTTGCAATTTGCCAAAATCTTGGGGGCGCGAGTTATCCTCACGAGTAGCAGCGACGAGAAGTTACAGAAAGCACAGCAATTGGGAGTAGATATCGGGATAAACTATAAAGATGTACCCGATTGGCAAGAAAAAGTTTGGGCATTGACACACAAAAGAGGTGTAGATCTTGTTGTTGAAGTTGGTGGCGCAGAAACGCTATCCAAATCACTCCGTGCAGTTCGTTATGGAGGTAGAATAGCACTCATTGGTGTTCTCACTGGCACAGCAGGTGATGTTAGCACTGTTTCTATATTGCACAAACATGTACGGGTTCAAGGCATTTATGTTGGATCTCGTGATATGTTTGAGGCGATGAATCGGGCGATCGCTCAACACAAATTGCAACCTGTTGTAGATCGGATCTTTTCTTTCACCGAAGCAAAAGAAGCACTGACTTATTTAGAAAGTGCATCACATTTCGGGAAAATTGTCATCAGTCGGTTTCCAGATTAGATCAAATTTGCCACTGCAATCACAGCAGCCGGAATGACAATGTTATCAACTTCTTTTGGGCTGCATCCTTCAACAAAAGTAGCAACAAGCGCTAGCAGTAAAATCCGACTGAGATTCAATTCGCTGGGCAAGATTAACCAGACAAAAAAGACACTGGCAGCAAAAGCAAAAATAAACATTGAGACGCTTCCTTCCACACTTTTTTCACTGAAGATTTTGTACTTCCACCTGCCGTAGCGAAAACCAATTATCGGGGCAACCCCATCACCCCAGCCCAAGCTAGCCATTGCCACAATTCCCGGACAACTTTTATACAATAGCGTGCCGCAAATAGTTGCCACAATCACGAAATAAAAAGGCCCTTTTAGGAGTTCGCGTCTGTCACCCGTGCGTGTCATAGTTTTCACGGCTTCGTCGTCTGGATTTGCAAAAAGCCCTTTCTGCACAAGGAGGGCTATCCAGACGACAAAAATCGTCACATTTAAGTACTTTGACCAGTCTAGATCGCTATAAAGTGGTAAAAACCCAATCACTGAACCCGCACCGATATGCGTAATTTTACGGCTTATATCTGGCGGTATCCCAAACTTTGTCACACCTAAATTCAGCAGTGCGACAAGCCCGAACACGTAAACAAACGTCAGGGCTGTTACTACCAAATTTCCTTTCAACGCGTCCAAACCTAACAAGGCGAACAACATATACTTAGCACCTTGAATTGCAACACAGCAATCAACTCATCATGTAAAGTAGGGTAGCCGGAAGTCAGATACTAAGTTCATTTCTTGAAAAAAAGTAATAGTTTATGCAGCCTAAAGTTGTTTTTGGAAATGCTAATGTTGATGGTGCAAGTCGCTGGGGTTGGTTCGTCGGGCACTTTGTCACCCTCCCTAACCCCCGTTCAACGCCGGATGTGGAAGTCAAATGGACTCATCACAAAGCCGGAGATGAGCGGAAAGAGTGGGCAATGAATGAGGAAGCAACAACTCTTTCGATCCTTATTCGGGGACAATTCCGTCTTCAATTGCCGGATGAAGAAATTCTACTATCTACTGAGGGTGATTACGCGATTTGGGATCCTGGGGTGTCTCATTGTTGGACTGCTGAATTAGATTCGACTATTTTAACTGTCAGATGGCCATCGAAGCCAGGAGATAGTGTTGCCACAAGCGAGGCAAGTTGAGATTTGAGAATGCCACTTCAAATGTCTTCTCCCTTACGAAAGAACTGCTGCAAAATCTCGCTTGGTTTGCGATCCCATGTATCCAAATGGTCGTATATTAGTCCGTCTTGATTGAGTTTGTATGTGGAGGAACCATTGAAAAATACTTTAGCTTTCCAAGGAACACGCAAAATGCCACGCACTGTCCATTTAGCTGTTATTGTGTCTTTGGCTGACTGATTCACTTCATGTAAATCAAAGAAAATTTTTATAAAAAACAACCGTGCATGAAATCGCAAAGTCCAATAGATAATGCGATAGTTGATTTTTCCTTTAAACTTGTTAACAGGATCTTGAAAGTAAATATCCCGTGTATAAATGTCGTAGGAAATATCCTTTTCAAAAAGTGTTGGTAAATCCTGTTGAAGTGTCTCAATATCTCGGTTTATCTGCAATTGATATTCCATGCGATCGCCTCCTATGATAGATTTACCCAAAATCTCAAAAACTTCTGTAAAATTGAAGATGACAGAAAAAAGCAAAAGTTAAAAGTTAAAAGGCACTCATAACGAAAAAGAAAAAACGGTTTCAAGCTCCCAACTCAGCCAGTGGAAAACCAAAAAAGATTTTTTGAGGGGACACATAGTGCGCGAAGTCTTGGGGGAGGAAGCTTCCGTCCCCAGAGCTTCGCGCGAAGCTCGTCGGATGGAAGATTCCATCCGACAGACTTCGCGAGAAAAAAGGTGAGCGTAAGATCCTCTAATTTTAATTATGGGGATTCTCTTTTTAGTTTTTAGTTTTTACTTTAAGCTTGTCGGCGCTTGCATCGGGTTAGTGTTTATATCATCGCCCTACAAGCTTTATTCTATCAGAGTATCAAGTTTAGCAACTATTCTTAAGCCTTCTTCTGGGTTGCCAATCGCTGCCATTGCTTTAAATCTTGTACAGGTATCAAATTCGGCTATTGCTATGGTTGAAAGTTCTTCAATCAGCTTATTAACACTTATGCCTTTAGTTTGAGCAAGCTCTTTCAATCTGTTGTGCTTATCCTCTGGTAAACGAATAGTTAAAGTTGCCATTTTCGTTTAACTCCTAATAATTTCTTCGGGTTTTAAGATTGATAAGTTAGGAAATAATAATTCAGCATTTTGGAAATCTTTTACATTCTGAGTGGCAATGATTTGAGCATTGCCTGCAACTGCTAACTCAATTAAGTGATTGTCAGCTTCGTCTTTTAAATTCGGTCGCCATAAATAGTAAATAGAAATCCATTGACTTACGCTCATCAATGATGCCAGTAAAGTAGAAATTTCTTCACTTGTCAAAAGGCATTTGGCGATAATTTCTGTTCGCTGAATGACTGACTCATACTCAGAGAATAAAGCATTTCCCATCAAAGGCTGATATTCACCTTTCAAACAGCGTCGAACGAGTTCTCGACTGGAGCCTTGAGAGCTAATCAGCGCACTAATAAAAACGCTCGTATCAACTACAATTTTAATCGCCATTTCATTATGATAGCGTATATGCTATCATAAGAGGCACGACCAAAAAACTCAAAAGCGATCATATCTTCTGATGATGGGTTTGATGTGGGCGCTCTACTGAAGGCAGCAGCGTTCGCGCAGCGTCAAGTAGAGAAGTGATCGCCTGAACAAGCAGAAGTCCCGATTCTCTCTATCGCTTACGCATTTCACTATTTTGGTTCTGAATTATTGTAATATTTTCCTAATTAAGATCGTTAAGAGTTGGAAAAGAGGCTGATTGAGCATAGGGTCCTTTTCTTAAAACTTGCCCCAAGGCGTTATTGTCTTTTCGTAAACCCTCGTAGAAAAAGAAGACTTCGCCAGGAATTCCACAAGTACGGTTGTACTCAATTGCCTGCAACAATTCATCTGAACTGATCCGATAAGAACCAACCTGCATCAAAATTCCCGGTGCTAACTTCAACAGTGATGCATCGGTAAACTGCTCGTTTACCAGCTTATCAACAATCCCTTTATAGCTTTTGAAGTCGCGGCGATAAATTTGAGGGTGGATAATATCGACTAATCCCCTTTCCAGCCAAGTGGGAGAATCTTGTAAGTATTCCTTATATCCCCAATCCCAGATACTGGGAGCCATTGATACAATCGCATTGGGATTAACAGCTTTCACTTCTTGGTACAGACGCGCTAAAAAGTCAGTGAGAATATCAGCACGCCACTGTAACCACTGCCTATCTTTAGGGTTTTGTGGGGGATTTTTTCCAAACTGTTGGCGGTAGTACTCCACAGTACCTTGGTCGTAACCACCTTCGCAAGGTAACGCAGGCAAACGGTCATCTCCTTGAATGCCATCTACGTCGTAATTTTTGACAACTTCTAGTATTAAGTTTAACAGGAAATCTTGAACGTCGGTGTTAAGAGCGTTCAGCCACTCAAAGCCGTTTTTCTTCAGCAAATTGCCGTTGCGATCACTTGCTGCCCATTCAGGTTTTTTCGCTACAAGTAATCCACCATTCAAATTGTACGAACTAGCAAATCCATATTCAAACCAGGGAATAACCTTGAGTCCGAAGCGCCGCGCTTCTGTCACGACTTCCGCTAAAGGATCGCGTCCAACAAATTGCGGGTTGATTTGGACACCAAAGATCTGCCGCATCACTTGACTCGGGTATAATGTTGCTGCCCGATTCCAAACAACAGGAAAGACGACATTAAATCCTGTCTCGGCAAGGAATTCCATCGCTTCCGCAATGCTTTGTTGAGAATGGAGAACTTGACTATCAGTGGTAGTCAGCCAGATACCGCGTGTTCCTATTCTGGTCATTTACTTAATATAGCAATCTTAAATAGGTCGTAAACAATTTTATTTTTGTACGGTGGGCAATGAATCCAGCGCTATAGGCGTTTTAATTGTGGGTATTTTTGAGTACATTTTACCCTGGTAGCTTGAAGACATACATCTTCGGTAGGAAGCGAAATCATGAATGATGAATTATCAAAAAGGAGCGACTTGCATTCTGATTGCACGCTTAATGCAGATTCTTTACGTAGCTTGAGGAACACTAAATATGTCTGTACTAGAAGGGACTTGGAAGCACGAATATGTGACTACCAATGGGATTAGACTGCATTACGTGACTCAAGGTGAAGGGCCATTGATGATCTTACTGCATGGATTTCCTGAGTTTTGGTACTCTTGGCGATACCAAATACCGGAATTTGCTCGAGATCATAAAGTTGTTGCCCTTGACTTACGCGGCTACAACAATAGTGATAAGCCAGAAGCACAATCAGCTTATGTGATGGATGAGTTTGTTCAAGACATCAGGGGAGTCATTCAGAGATTAGGATACAGCAAATGTGTTTTAGTGGGACATGACTGGGGAGGCGCTATTGCTTGGAATTTCGCTTACGCCTATCCAGAACTAGTAGAGCGATTAATTGTACTCAACTTGCCTCACCCTGCCAAATTTGCCCAAGGATTACAAACTCCCCAACAGTTACTGCGTAGCTATTATATGTTCTTATTTCAAATTCCTTGGCTACCGGAATTCCTGTTGCAATCGTCAGATTATCAATTTATTGAAACGGCTTTTAAAGGTATGGCGGTTGACAAAACGACTTTCACCAAAGCGGATCTTGACGCTTACAAAGATGCTGCTGCCAAACGCGGTGCGTTAACAGCTATGTTGAACTATTATCGCAACATTTTTCAGCAAAAAATCATCAATCAAAAGTGGAGTGTTTTAGAAGTCCCAACTTTGATGATTTGGGGAGAAGAGGACACCGCCCTAGGTAAGGAACTTACCTACGGTACAGAAGCATACGTAAGAAACTTTCAAATCAAGTATATTGCTAACTGTAGTCATTGGGTGCAGCAGGAAAAGCCCCAGCTAGTCAATCAGTACATGCGCGAGTTTTTGGATCTTAACTCAGTAACAGTATAAATCGTAGAGGGTTAAGTACGTAGGCGTAAATAAACATAACTTCACATTGAGGCAAAGTCTACCGCACATCCAATTCGCCTGTACGAGTACTTTGCTTTTATGGAAACAAAGTTAGTTGTTCTTCAGTTTCTGAGCATGTCAATATTTGTTTACATATTTAGGTTTTTTTGCGCCAACCTGCTTATCCCTATTCTTATAGATGTTTGAAATATAACTAATGGTAGTTGCGCGGGCGTTATGTACTCAGCCATAATGTATAGCATCACAACTCTAATGTGATTTGTATCACAGTATACGTATATGATGAATCAATACTCTTGAGTGAATTTAATGACATAATGAAGTTGTGAGGAAATGAACGGAAGCCATTTGAAGGCGAAGGGAGAAAATTTATGTATCGTAAGCTTGTGGCTACTATAGCCTTATTAGCTCCCCTATTTTTTGTGAATGCAGTTAAAGCTGAGAATCCGCAGCAGCTTAAACAGTTGCTCTCTACTGGTGAATGTGTCAAGTGTAATTTAGCAAAAGCAGATCTTCATGGTGCTCATTTACTGGGTGCAGATTTGAGAGGCGCTAATCTGCAAGGAGCAAATCTTAAAGGAGCGAATATTGAAGGTGCAGATTTAACAGGCGCTAACTTGACAGGCGCTAACTTAACCTCAGCTTTTGCAACAAACGTTAATTTTAAGCAGGCAAATCTCAATAAAGTAAATTTTACGAAAGCTAGAATCCACGATTCTAACGTGTATGGGGCATCAATGAATGACCTCAATATTAGTAATGCCAGTATAAACAATACCGCGATCGGTGTTGGTGGTGAAGGTTCACCACTGGATATTCCCGATTGGCCATAAGTTGAAGAGCAAAGAAGTAGCGTAAACAGACAAAGATGTTCTCCCATACCTTGAGGCATAGCTCAAGAAATGGGAGTTTTTTTTATTAACTATTCATTGTAGTACTTTATTACAAAGATGAACAACTCACTTTGATTTCCGATTTTTAATTACAAGGGTTGTTGAAAGTAGTAACGTAATTAATGAAGCAGAACGGTACTATTGTGTTGATTGAAATTTCTAGCTTAAGATAGCCTAAATTTCGGGTAAAATCGGCATTTAGACTTGTATAAATGAGAGGTGGACTAATTTTTGCCTGATTCAGGCTAACATGATCGCGATTAATGACAATGTAAGCATTGTGGATTTGAGGCCTACCCAGGATTTAAATTTACTAAAAAAAGCTCATCTTCATTCATTCTGCGGCGTCTGCCTGCTACAGAATGCTACTAATAGTCTACCTTGTAGTTGATGAAGTCGCCGTTTAGGTTCGATTATGGTTGTAGGCAGCGATTAGTCCTTTTGGGTGCAAACTCATTTATCTTGATACACCCCTATATTGCCTAATCAACAGCCTTTTGGTTGTAACTGTCCGGATTAGAATAACTCAATTGTGAAAATGAAGGGAGATGTAATGCAAGAACCGGAATACCTAGAAACCAAGTCTTCAGAGATAAAAATGCCAGAAATAAACAACCAAACAGGAACCCTAACTAAACTCCAACCAGCCGTGCAATCTCAAGAGCAATGGCTAAAATATGGAGAACAGGTATCTAGCTTTTTAGAAGTACTGCCTGAGTATCTAGGAAGCTTTTTTAACAGATATAAACAGCCCCTAGTTACTCTTGGTTTGATTGGAACGGCCATTATCACGACTAAGGTAGTCTTGGCAATATTGGATGCTATAAATGATATTCCTTTAGTAGCACCTACCTTTGAGTTGATTGGTATTGGATACTCTGCTTGGTTTGTTTACCGCTATTTACTTAAAGCCTCAAGTCGGGAAGAGTTAACTGATGAATTAGCATCGCTGAAATCACAAGTCGTCGGCGGCCAAACTCCTGAGGTTTAAGGTTAAACCAATGTATTGATAACAGTGTAGGAATTTTAGATTTTGGATTGCCCCACAAAGAAATTAGGAGGCTTAGAATCATGAAATTATTTGATTTAATCTCCATAAATTAATTTGGGGCAACCGCCCTTGTTTTTTTAGATATGGGAGTTTAGATTTTTCGTTAATCCACATATCCCATA
>JAQYWN010000012.1 GCA_029379265.1 Rhizonema sp. NSF051 | reverse complement strand
GTCTTAAACTATTAAATTTACTATTACTTCCAGGATATATAATTTACAGCGAGGGATTTTTCCGACACCAGTACTTTACTAGTGTTTGATAATACATGTTGTTACTTGGATGAGTTATGACGACAAGCGGCTACACATTCATGCTGTCGGAAGAGTGGAGGTACACAAAGGCTAATCACTCAATTAAAATAGAGGTTCTATGAAAAAGTTTTTCCCCTACCCTGGTTCGTGGTTAAGTGCTTTAATGCTGTCTGTATTGATGAGCGGGTTTTTTGCCTTGATCAAGCAAAACAATTTACTACTTAATTTCGCAACCAAATGGTTAGACAGACCGGAAGTATTAACTACTATTCTTATAATAATACTCATATTACCTATACCTGCGATCGCTCTTTTTCATCATTTTTTTCTCAGTCGCGTCATTCCCACAATTCCTGGGGAAAAAATAAACCATCAAGGATTGTTTCCCGGACTGATAAGTTGGTGGGAAAGCTTATATAGCTGGCTGGTACTTATTCTATCTACACTGAGTGCAACGTTATTTTGTACCCCTCTACTACCTCTGTTCAAACTTGACTACGAAACAATTGTCTCTGCTGAAAGCCAATTTTCTAGAAATATACAAGTTATTTTCGCTATTGTTTGGCTACTCAGCGCCACTCTGTTTTACCAAATTGAGTACCTATTTAAACTGCGTCTAGTTTATGGCGATACTCTTATTAGTACACCAGAAAGTGCAAGTAACTCACCAATTGAGAGTAATGTACAAGATGACATTGGTTTAACACAAATACAAACCGAACAACCTGCTAAAAAGAAGCAAAATGTCTTTCAAGTACTGAGCAAGCACAGAAGTTTACCAAAAAAAATCTTCACAACTATTGTAATTTTTTTAATAGCTTTATGGTTATACTTGTTTGCCAAATTACCAGAAGCCAGACAACCTATATCTGCAAATATACTCTGGAAAAATTTATCACCAGAGATGATCTCTAAATCTCCTAATTCGTTGGATGATACTTATGATTTAGCTCTTAAAAAAGCCCAACGTGCAGCTAAACTCACAAAGTCAGCACAATCTCAAGATGAGTGGAAGATAGTTGTAGACAAGTGGCTTGAAGCAATTAAACTCATGGAGTCAGTGCCATCTTCAGATTCCAATTATTCATTAGCACAACAAAAAATTGTCTTGTATCAAATTCATCGAGAATTTGCCCAGAAAAATGCAGATGGTGGGGGATTAGGGAGATGAACAGTTCAAAGGATAAATAAGAATTCTGGATGCTATCACTCAGTAGCCCGATTCTGTGCTGCTTCAATAAAGGCACTGAAGATGCGCTGCTGCAATCTGTCATTGAGAGACAACTCTGGGTGCCACTGGAGTGCTAAAGCCCACGGATGGTGTTCATGCTCCAGCGCCTCAATAACTGTATCTGGAGCCGATGCAGCAACACGCCATCCCTCAGGAACAGTGCGAGTTGCTTGATGATGCCATGAGACAACCGTTATATCTTTTACCCCGATAAGCTTAGCAAGGTGAGTTTCTGGGAGAATTTCCACCTGATGTTCAATTGGTTGTAACTGATCCACTCGATGAGCGATCGCCTCACCAAATTCATCTGGCAGATGAGCTACAAGATCACCACCACTAGCAACCATTAGCACCTCTAAGCCTCGACAAATACCTAACACTGGTATGTTTGAGTTCAGAAGCTGTCTGGCAAGTGTTAATTCAAAAGCATCGCGTTCAGAGTCAATGTTGTAAATCCTTGGATGTGGTGAACCATTGTAGGCATCTGGGTCAATATCACCTCCGCCAGAAAACACTAGACCATCCACTAGTTCAAGGATGAAGCTTGGATCGGGTTCACTAGGCGGCAGTAAAATCGCTCGCCCACCAGCTTTGCGAACTGCGTCTACATAAACAGCAGCTAAAGAAAAATTGCCCATCATGCGCCGACCGCCAGTGGTAATACCAATAAGCGGCGGTTGCACACCTAATGAAGTCATAAGTTAAAAGGTTTTTTATAATAAAGGGTTTTCTGATGATTCTAGCTATCCCTGCAAAAAGTCTGCTGCTGTTTTCTCAAGCTCCATGACTCACATTAAATTTCTTTTCCTTGGCTCTATAACATATGGATCTACACCATAATATTTAGTAGAGCGAGACATATCGAACATTATTAGATTTTGATTACCTAATTCTTGTATAACTCCTGGTTTAGAGGGATATGTGTCAAGAGCTTTAATGATTTCTGACGCTACTGCTTTAGCTAATAAGGGTGGAACAGAATTGCCAATTTGTCGAAATCCATGCCATTTTGTTACATGAAATCTAAACCAGTCAGGATAGGAATGTAAACGTGCAGCTTCTCGCACAGTAATGCATCTTGGGGTAAATGGATGAATTGGTCTGGGAGAAGTAAAAGCTCCTCTATTACTGGGAGTTCCTGCTCTGAGTGTATTGCATATTCCTTCAGGATCGAGTTTATAGAAGCGGCTGATTGGTTCCGTTTTACCATGTGGAGTCGCATCGAATCTTTTAATAGATTCTAAAGTATGCTCTGTTCTTAAACTTGAAGTCAGCATCTCCGAGTCATATATTCGTTTATACGAATAGTCGTTATCTGCATTTTTCAGTCCGCGCAGTTGCATACTATAATTACTTGGCTGACCAAAATCTGCAATTACCCAATCTTTTTTACAGAGTTCTATATAGTTTTCTACTTTTGGTAGGTCTCTAAGTGCATCTAAAACTGTAGGACTTGAATGAAGTTCGTCATTAAATACTACTTTACTTAATTTTGCTGGTTTAGTGATTGGCGCTGGATAATTTGGTAACTTCATATCGTGACGACAACCTAGCAAAAATAATCTTTCACGGCTTTGTGGGACTCCGTACTGAGCAGCATTTAAAACTTTGTAATCTTTCCTAACTTTATAACCATTTTGCTCAAACTGATTAATGATTTCTGTGATAAACTCTTTGTGCTTACCTACAGTTATTCCTTTAACATTTTCAAAAACAAAAAACTTTGGCTGTAGCTCTATAATCAATCTAATATAATGATAGACAAGAGAGTTTCGAGGATCGTCAAAAACTCGTTTACCTATTAATGAGAAACCTTGACATGGCGGTCCACCAAATACTACGTCTATTTCTTTGTCGCCAATCGAAGAATAACTTCTAATTTCATTACCTGTAGTATCAACAACACTTTTACATAAAACTTTCCAAAAGGGAAAATTAAATTCATGTGTTGCACAATGAATGGGATCTATCTCAATAGATGCAAGAACATCGAACCCCGCTTGCTCAAAACCAAGAGTCATACCTCCAGCACCAGCAAATAAATCGACAGCAATAGGTCTTTCTCCCTGATTTATGTCGATAATTTCCGCTATTTTCGTGCTTTCAATTAGCATATAAAATAAGTAATAACTTTCATTATAATATCATCAGAAAATCTCAACGCTGTCTTTAGCCAACATGTAGCTTCTGGCTGAATTATAGCTGTTATCAACCATGCTAGAGCCAGGGAATAAATTGAGGAACAATATCATAAGTTGTGGATACTGCTTGGACTTAGGACTAACTACTAAGCAGCCCGATTATGCGCTGCAATAATAACGCCCTGGTTTAGTCTGGATACTTCCTGGAGGAATGCAGGACACGGATAATATGCACCGTTGTCCCTTTTACACGGTAAATCACAATATAGGGCGTTTGCAAGACAACCAATTCCTTTGTCCCTTCAACCCGCCCTGGTCTACCGATGTTAGGGGAATCCACCAGCTGGGCGACTGCCGCCTGAATCTTCAACACAACGCGCACAGCCGCTGCTGGATTATCCCTGGCGATATAGTCATGCGCCTGTTCCACATTGCGGAGAGCTTTTTTCAACCACTTAATCGACATGGGTCAGCCTTGCAAAAACCGATTCAACTTCTTCTTCTGTGGCAAAGTCCCCAGCATCCGCTTCTGCCAGCCCAGCCTTTATCTGTGCTATCTGCCATTGGTACACCTCAAGATAAAGGTCAACCGCTTCATTCAGCACATAGGTTCTATCCCGGTCGAGACCTGCTGCGATCGCATCCAGGATCACCCGCTTCTCATTCTCTAGACGGAATGTGATGTTTTCCTTACTCATAATTTCTAACTAAAGCCATACTCTACTCTTATTCTGCCTTGCATTGTATTGCACTGCAAGATGGAGTAGGAAAATAGACGAGGGAGAGGTGTCAATAAGATAGAAACAATATTTAATAAAGTTTGGTTGAACAAGATTTACCTCTACCGTGCCATTATGGTTATCAAGCAATAACCGCTCTTTTTTTGTCTGTAGGCATTCAAGGGTTGGGAGAGTAGCCAAAAACAGACAACAGTAAGTCACTAGTTGCAGCAATATTACTTTAAAATTCTTTTCCTTGGCTCTATAACATATAGCTCAACACCATAATATTTAGTAGAGTGAGACATGTCGAACATTTGAATCTTTCTACTCAACTCTCACGGCTGTTTTATACTTTTTTATGTCTATTTTTGTATTTTAAGAAAGTCGCTATAGCCTGGGAATTGAATGCTATGAGCTAAAAGTTGGTAGCATTTGAAAAATTTCCTTGGCAGCGCGATCGCATACTCCCACTTCTCCCATACAGCGCCGCATTTCTTGATAATCTGCCTTGATTTGCTGTATCCGTTCAAGATTCAGCAAAAATTCCATTGCGGCTTGCGTGAGATTTTCTGATGTTGCTTGTTCTTGAATAAATTCTGGCACAATCTCCTTCATGACAACCAAATTTACGGGTGAAGCGAAGGGGTAGGAAATTTTGAGAAGACTCCGGGCAATCCAATAGCTGAAAGGACTAACGCGGTATAAAATAACCTGGGGCACATTCAACAGTGCCAATTCCAAGTTAACGGTACCACATTTAGTCATTGCAAGATCGGCTGCCGCGAGGACTTCCTGTTGTTGCTCTGCCGAGATAACGGTAGCTCGTAAATTGTACCGTTGTATTGCTTTTTCAATCGTATCTCTGTAAATTTCCAGAGATAAAGGAATCCAAAAATGTACCTGAGGCAATTTTGATTGAAGAACCGCAGCCGCACGGAACATGACTGGCAAGAGATATTTGAGTTCTTGACGACGGGAAGCAGGGAGAAGAGCTACACAAGTCACATCATCCTCGATCCCTAAGTTGACACGCGCGGCTTCACGATTAGGAAAATTCTGCATCCTATCTAAAAGAGGATGCCCCACCCAGCTAACTTTTGCTCCTTTCTCTTGGAAGTAACGAGCTTCTTCAGGAAAGATGGCTAATAACTTATGTGTCACAGCGACAATTTGATCGGTGGCACGGGCAGTTACCAACCTTGCCGATGCTACCCAAGTTTGTGGTGCAATGTAATAGACGACAGGCACTTGTGGTAAATGGCGGCGAAGATATTTACCGATTACCAGATTCGGTCCCATGTAGTCAATTAATACCACCAAATCGGGCGGGTATTTTTTGAGGTAGGCGATCGCTAATTGCTGCACTTGTAAAGTTGGCAAGACATAAGGCAATGATTCCAATAGACCAAGAGAACCAATACCAATGGTATTACCCAGTATAGTTGTTCCAGAGGAAGCCATTTTCTCGCCACCCAACGCCACAATCTCTAATTCCAAACCTGCTACAACGGCTTGGCGCTTGAGTGCAGCAACTAAGAGCGATCCTTGCAAATCGCCAGACACTTCGCCAGTGCTGATAAATATCCGCATTTTTAAATAGGGAGTAGGGAAGAGGGGGAGCACAGAGGATAATGATAACTCCTGTCTTAATCTCCTCACTCTTCATGAACGACTGCTTTCTTTGCAGGAACCAAGCCACGCCTTCCTGGCATTTGAGAAAGTAAAAGGAAGCGACGTAGATGTTGTAGGTGTTGAGTATCTCCAAGCTGTTCGAGGTTTTCTAAAGCTTCTTTAAAGGTTAAGTTAGAACGATATAAAATGCGGAAGGCTTTTTTGAGGATAAGTAAGTCCTCAGATTTGAAGCCAGCGCGTTTGAGTCCCACAAGGTTGAGAGTTCGCAACCTTGCCGGATTTCCTTCTGCAAGCATATAGGGAGGTACATCATGGACAATCCGAGCCATACCTCCCACCATTGACAATCGACCGATATGTACAAACTGATGAACGCCGACAATCCCACCCAACCTTGCAAATGACTCTATGTGGACATGGCCTCCTAGAGACACAGTGTTGGGAATTATGACATTGTCTTCAATGACACAATTATGTCCCACATGGGCATAAGCCATGAGCAGGTTGTTATTCCCAATCACCGTTGCTTCACCTGCACCAGTGGCACGGTTTATCGTTACGTACTCGCGAATTACGTTATCGTCGCCAATTTTAGCCCAACTTAATTCTCCTGCATACTTGAGATCCTGGGGTTCCATGCCAATAGCGGCTCCAGGAAAAATCTGATTTCGCGATCCGATTTCCAGAGGTCCCTCTAGCACGACATGAGCGCCAATTACAGTTTCACAACCTACTTTTACATGCGGTCCAATGACAGCATAGGGACCGATTTGTGAGGTTGGGTGGAGTTCCGCATTAGGATGAATGACAGCAGTTGGATGAATAAGTGTTTTCAAGAGTCCATCTCCAAAACAGTAAGCGTGCTGAGGGTATAAGAATTCAGTTGCCGAAAGTATCGGGTTAGCAATTTAAGTGTGTGAGCGTTAAAAAAATTGATAATTTACATAATTATCCTTGCTCTTGTGGTGACGACACTTTTGAGTCGTGCCCTTACCACAAGAGCAAGTTTTTATTTTTTAAGAGAAAACATCAGTTCGCCCTCAGCAGCGAGCTGACCGTCAACTTCGGCACGAGCCTGCATCTTACTGAATCGACGTTGTTTCACCCATAACAGTTCCACGGTCATCACTAGCTGATCTCCTGGTACAACTTCGCGGCGAAAGCGGACTTTATCGATTCCTGCAAAGAGGAAAAGTCCCCCCTCAACCTCTGGTAATTGAGTCATCACGACCCCACCAACTTGTGCCATTGCTTCTACAATCAGCACACCTGGCATTATCGGATGTTCTGGAAAATGTCCTTGAAAATGAGGTTCGTTAAAAGTAACGTTTTTTATGCCAACAGCAAGCTTCCCTGGCACGTAGTCAATAATCCGGTCTACAAGTGCGAAAGGGTAGCGGTGGGGTAGCAGTTTGTGAATTTCTTCTACTGACAAAACAACTTTAGCCTCAGATTTTTGGACTGGGGCAGGATCTGACTGATTTTGGTTAGATGCTATTGTCGAAACATCGCTGGCTTTAACTTCGGTAAAGATTGACATTGATACTAAGGTTAATTTTGTATTTTGGACTCTTTTGTAGGTGACGGCACGGGTTTTGAATTGCGAGTTGTTGGTTTTGAGTAGGGGCGGGTTTAATTGTATAACTCGTCGTGTGGAAACGAAAAATATTGTCAAACCCGCCCGTACAGCGGGTTTAATTGTATAACTCGTCGTGTGGAAACGAAAAATATTGTCAAACCCGCCCGTACAGCGGGTTTAATTGTATAACTCGTCGTGTGGAACGAAAAATACTGTCAAACCCGCCCGTACAGCGGGTTTAATTGTATAACTCGTCGTGTGGAACGAAAAATACTGTCAAACCCGCCCGTACAGTTGTTGGTTGTTAATTGTATTTTCTACTAAATCCTGACCAATATTCATCAACCATTAACTCCTAACTCATAACTGGTCTAAAATCCTTTGCGCCAGTTGAATGTGTAAATTGTGACTAGCTTTATACGCTAAAAAGTGAGCGCAGGGTAAAACTCCCAACAAGCTTAAATCTCCTACTAAATCCAAGATTTTATGACGGACTGGTTCATTTGCATACCTCAATGGCGGATTTACCCATCCTTCAGGTCCACAAACTAGGGCATTTTCCAAGCTTCCACCTTTGATTAACCCTGATTGCTGTAGTTTTTCAATTTGATGAAGTAAACCAAAAGTACGGGCAGTTGCAATTTCAGTTGCGAAACTCTCACGGGCTTTGAGGAGGTTGGAAGTTGGCGACCAACTATGCCATTGGTTACCAATTGCGGGTAAGTCGAAGTCAATGCCATAAGTAAAACGGGTTTCTGCTGCTGGAAGGGCGCAGGCGAAGGCATCACCCTGCCGCACCCAAATTGGTTCGCTCACACGTGGAATCACTTTGTCTCCTGTCACGGATTGTGACACTAACTCCACTTGGGCTATACTTGCTGTCCATATAGCCGCAGAACCATCCAAAAGCGGTACTTCCGGACCATCGATTTCAATCCGGGCATTATCTACACCCATCGCAGCCAGAGCCGCCAATAAATGTTCCACTGTCCGAACACTTGCCTCACCTTTACCTAATTGGGTCGAGAGAACAGTTTGACTTACCGCCGCTACTTGTGCTGGGATGATGGGTGTCTCTGGCAAATCTACTCGGACAAAGTAGCGTCCACTTTCTACATTTGCTGGTAGTATCCGAACGCAGGTACTAACACCACTGTGCAGTCCCACTCCCGTTTGTGTGATTTCCGTTGCTATTGTATGTTGCATACTAGTGCCGCGAAGGCGGAATTAAAATCTCTCGCCAATACCAAAGTTAATCCTGCTACCACCATCATTATTGAGACCGTAATCAATGCGAATAGGTCCTAGTGGAGAATTTACGCGTACTCCAATACCGTAGCCAAAACCAGTGCCGTCTTTATTCAGCAACTGAGCTGTCCGATCAGTTGTTCCCAAATCGGAACCGAAGTCAAAAAATAGTGCCCCGCTGACAACTGAAAAAACTGGGAATCGATACTCAACCGACGCTTGCACAAAACTGCGTCCACTACTTAATCCTCCTTCTTCGTAACCTCTCACAGAGTTACTACCACCAAGAGAAAAGGCTTCGTAGGGAGGTAAGTCACCAAGTATGGTTCCTCCTTGGATGTTAAATGCGATCGCTTGTGGTCCTTTGGTGAAGTGCGTAAAATTCACGGGGAAATATTGACTATAACTTCCTCTTAGCCTAGTCAGCAGAATACTACCCTGTCCGATTGGGGCTGATTGATCAAGTCCAAAGCGGACGACAGAACCTTTCGTGGGTTGCAGGGGGTTGTTGCGGCGATCCCGTGCGACTCCGAATTGAAGGAACAGCAAGTCATCTCGACCCGTTCCAGATTCACTAAGTGAAAGTAGTCTATTTTGTCCTTCCGAGCCTTCGACTTGTCCAAACCTTCTCAGATTACCGTCAGCATCTGTGATTGTAACTTTTTGATACTGTAAACCTGCTGAAGCTACCCATTGTCCTGACTCGAAAGGATTTTTGGCTAAGGGCCGCGTAAAAGTGACACCACCGCCCAAACGGACAACTCGGGGGCGATCGCCTGTTGCGCTTGGATCACTTGGGTTAACGGTTTCAATACTGTGATCTTTACCTTCAAAAATCAATGAAACCGATTGACGGCGGAAAATCTCAGCTGTGTAGGAAGTCCTGTAAGGGTCTCCTTTTATCCAAGGATCTGTAAAGCGGAAATCAAACAGCGTTTCCCTCTGTCCTAATTGAAATTCTGCCGCTAATTTTTGGTTTCTTCCTCCCAGGTTTTGCTGCTGATAGCTAATCGTACCAAATAGCCCGGTTGAAGAACTAACACCAGCCCCTGCGCCTATGGAACCACTATTACGCTCAACGACATTGACCAACACATCAACTTTACTAGGGTCAGTACCAGGGTTAAGACCGACATTGACATCTTCAAACAGTCCCAATCCATATACCCGCTGTAAGTCTTTTTGGACTGTGTTGCGATTAAATACTTTTCCTGGTTTAAGTTGAAGTTCTCGCGTTATGACGTAACTTCTCGTCCGTCCCCGAATCGGTTTTCCTTGTGAGTTTGTTTCCTGACCTTGTTTATTGCGGAACCGAATTTGAATATTTTCTACCACCCCTTCAGCCACTTGTAAAGTGACAACGCCATTCTCAGCGACTTGCGGCGCTCCAATCACGTTCGCTAAAACATAACCTTGATCTTGATAACGCTTGACCAACTGCTTGATGCTCGCTTGCAAGTCTCGCAGGTTGAGGATTTTACCATACTGATCGCGAAAGATTGCATCCACATCGTTAGGAGATAGGACCGAAGGAACACCAGTACCGGGATTCGCTTGCACTTGCACTTTAGTCAGCGTGGGGTTTGGTCTGACAACGAAGGTCACTCGCACACCCAACGGAGTATCTTCTGGCGTCGCCTGGACGTTGGAGAAGAATCCTGTAGCAAATATAGCGTTGATATCTTCTTGCAATTGAGAACGAGTTGTCGTTCGTCCAGCTTGGGTGCGAATTACTTTGTAAATCTCATTCTCCAGTTGCGGTGAGAGTTGTCCTGCCTCGGCTCTAATTGACAATTCAGACACCAATACACGGGTTTCATCTGCTGTTGATGGCGCTGGCTCTTGGTTTGGTTGAGTATTGTCTGGAAATTCAGGTTGAGTTGCCGGTGGATTAGGATTTGTCTGTTGTTGGTTACTGGGTTGAGTAGGGAAAGGCGTTTGTTGTTGGTTGCTAGGTTGGGTAGGGAAAGGCGTTTGTTGTTGGTTGCTAGGTTGGGTAGGGAAAGGTGTTTGTTGTTGGTTGCTGGGTTGGGTAGGGAAAGGCGTTTGTTGTTGGTTGCTGGGTTGAGTAGGGAAAGGCGTTTGTTGTTGGTTAGTTGGAACTTGAGGGGAAGTATCGGGGATGGTGGGCAAAGGCGTTTGAGGGGAAGTGTCTGTCGGAAATATTTGTGAAGTTTTCTGCGTGGTAGAGGTTGGGGCAATTTCCTTTGACACACCGACTGCTGATAAACCTCTTAATGCTTCGGCTGTCCCAACTTGATTTTTTGTAGGTATGAAAACCTCTAGAGTATTTTTTGAACTTTTGGCTGTTTGTGCATTTACATTCAGCGTGCCACCTAGAGGGGCTGCAATCGTTACCACTGTCATTAAAAAGGGCGATAAGAACATTTTATTGAGATTCCTCTTGACATCCACACACCACTACAAGGCAATCATGTTCTGATACAACTAAGATTAGAAACATTATTTCTTTACTTTTGCCTTTTGTAAGCATTCAGCCGTCAGGGGTCAGCAATGAAGGAAATTATATAAATCTTCACTTCTTCGCTGGTCAATGACTACAAATCAGACAGGCTGATCAGAGTAAAGGCTAATGGCTGAATGCTTACTGCCTTTTTACTTTATAAAACAAATGGCAACAGGCGAAAAAAAGTATTGTTTTTGGCTTTTCTAATTTTCACGTATCGTAAACCATAGAGAAAAAGCTATGTGCCAGAGTACATGGGTGTCAGCTTTTTACTATACTTGAGCCACAAATGCTACTTTATATTTCCGTACTTTCCGATATTTGGGGCTGATATTAAAATTTCTAAGTATTAATTTTTACTGCTTTGAGTACTCTTTGTAAAACCTCCTGGTAAGCATTCTCTACGTTTCCTAAGTCCCGGCGGAAGCGGTCTTTATCCAATACTCGGCGGTCGGGGTCTTCTTTAAAGGAAGTATCCCACAAACGACAGGTATCGGGGCTAATTTCATCAGCTAAAAGCAACTGCTGTTGTGAGTCCACGCCAAATTCTAATTTGAAGTCTACTAAGGTAATACCGCACCCCTGAAAAAAGTCACCAAGGAACTCGTTGATTTGCAATGCTAGATGGGTAATTGTGTCAACTTGTTCCGGGGAAGCTAATTCTAGGAGATAGAGGCGATCGCGTGTTAACAAAGGATCTCCCAAAGAGTCGTCTTTGTAATAAAACTCTACCAAAGGCTTTTTTAGCACAGTGCCTAGTGGCAATCCTGTTTGTTGACACAAACTTCCTGCAGCAATGTTTCTGACAACGACTTCTAAAGGTATAATTTTCACCCTGATCACCCGCATTTGATTCGCTGCGGGGCTGTCCAGATAGTGAGTTTTAATACCCCGCTTCTCCAACTCTTGAAATAATTTGCTGGAAATGCTACAATTAATTACTCCTTTTCCCAGGATACTGCCATGCTTTTGGGCATTAAAGGCGGTTGCGTCGTCTTTAAACTCAGTCAGTAAGACTTCAGGATCGTCAGTTGTGTAGAGGATCTTAGCTTTGCCTTCGTATATTTTTGAGCAGATTGACATGGCGTCTTTAATAAAGTTACGGGTAATATACAGCTTTGAGATTTTTTTGGCTTAACCATTTTATCTTTCATTAACCAATGATCACCCATTGAAGAAAACCGTGCAGCAATTGTGAACTAGTCGGTGAATGCCAAGCACGAAGCTCATTCACCGACTAGTTCTCTGTTGTGAAATTCAAAATTTTAAAATTATTTTTGTAAAATTGTTTTGTCCCTAAAGAGTGGAAAGAGTATTTTTGACGTTAAATCAGATTTTTGGCGGGATAGATAGAAAATCATTCCGTACTTATAAAAGTATAAAAAAGCATTCCTTCACTTGCACATGACAGTGAAATTTAATAAAATTGGTATCTGATGAATCTTAAGATAAATCAGCCAATTTCAGAAAATCAAAATAAGGTAGCTGGTCATTTAGCTTCAGATTTAACAAGAGGGTGTCAATCTATGTGGAGAAAAAATGGATAGCAAAGAGGATTTTCTCTATCCCCGCAATCGATACTACGGTCAGGTTAAGCCAGAAAACTTAGTTTTCAATGCCAACTTGCAAGAATTTGCCCAAAGAGTTAGCTACATTTGCAATCTAGAAACATCTGGTAAACTACCGCCAGAGGAAGCTTACGAGCAAGTCAAAAGTCTTTGGAAGCAGCTAAAACAATCGAAACAAGAACTGAAAATTGGGGAAAAGCCCTTTCAGGACGAGAGTGATTCAGGGAACTACTAAAAGAGTGAGGAACACTCCTCACTCCTGTCTCCCTTGTACTCACTTTCTCAACATCGTCCAAACTCCATCCCAAGAGTCTGGAGGAGGCTGTTTTAAGTAGTTACGAGTGCGTTCTAGGTGTATAGAAACAGCTTGGTCTTTAGGTCGGATTCGTTTAGCGGCTTCAAAATAGGCGAGCGCAGTTCGGAAATCTCCCGATAAATAAGCAACTCGTGCATCTTGATAGTGGGACAAAAATTCATGGGTGGAGTCGTCAAGCGGAGTATTGCGATCGCCAATTAACTCGTAGACATTGACTGCCTGATATTTCCCTTTCACCCGAATTTTGTCTAACTCTCGCACCCAGATGCGATCGCTGCATAACTGGTAAGTAAATTCACTTAAAATAATGTCGCAATGATATTCCTTCGTCACTCCTTCCAAGCGTGAACTTAAATTCACGCCATCTCCAATCACAGTGTAATCCATCCGTTTTTGAGAACCGATATTACCTGAAACAACTTCTCCAGAACTAATTCCAATTCCAATATGAATTTGTGGCTGTTCTTGGATAATTCGCCGTCGATTAAATTCTGCGAGTCGATGTCGCATATCTAGTGCTGCCTGTATCGCTTTCCACGCATGATTTTCCGTGAGTGGTAGAGGTGCACCAAAAACCGCCATTAAAGCATCACCAATAAACTTATCTAAAGTTCCTTCGTGGTTAAAAACTGCCTCCACCATCGTTTCAAAATATTGATTCAGCAACGATACCACCTCTGCGGCTCCCAGATTTTCCGTCAGTGTCGTGTAGCCACGAATATCAGAAAATAAAATGGTGACTTCCTTGCGTTCACCCACCATTAAAGCATCGTCCCCCAAAGCCATCACTTGTTCTGCCACACGGGGAGTCAAGTAGCGGTACATGGTTGTTTTCATCCGTTTTTCCTGACTGATGTCTTCCAATACAACCAAACCACCCCGTACCCCGCCTTCTGGATTGGTAAGAGGGTTAACAGTAAGATTGACGCTGCGTTCGATGGGTTTGATACTAGTAGCACTCAGGAGTATCGGCTTGGAAGCCAGGGGAATGTTCCAGGGAATGAAAATATTTGGGTAGACGCGATCTCGCATCGCTAAGATGTAAGTTTCATTCGTATTTTCTCCACTCGCAACTTCTGACTCCTGACTCTTAACTCCTAACTCCTCACTATTGACATGATACAGTCCTACCGTCAAACTTTGCTCTGGAACAAAATGTCTTGCTCCAGTTTTTAGACTGTCTTCTAGGCGTGTTTGTAAATTTTCAATCGGCACAACCTCCCAAACCAAGCGATCAATCAAATTTTGTTCCCACAGATGCTTATTGTTTTTGCCATGAACTTCTGCCGTTGGACAACCTAGAAGCGCCAGTGCTGCATCATTTATCGTCACAATTTTACCTTCCATATCCGTGGAAATTACGGCATTTGAAAGACTTTGGAGAATGTCTTTTTGATATTGTTTTTCTAGTAGCACATTTTCAAACAAACGGGCATTTTCTAAAGCAATTCCTGCCTGAATATTAAAAGCCCGCATAAATTCTTCATCTGAAGCGGTAAAATAGCCTTGCTGCTTATTAATTAACTGTGTGACGCCGATCAATTCATTAGCTGAATTAAAAACTGGCAGACACAGAATGTTACGAGTTTCGTACCCAGTCTTTGCGTCTGTTGTCGGATCAAAGCGGGGATCTTTATAAGCATCAGCAATATTTAGCCCTTTACCAGTGGAAGCCACATAACCTGCAATACCACGGTTAGAGGAAATACGAATTTCCATCATCGTTTGCCCATCTGCAGCCGCCACCTTTGTCCAAAGTTGCTGCATTTCTTTGCGATACAAAAACAGAGTGCTGCGATCGGCTTGCATTAAAATCCGGGCTTGCTCCATGACTATCTGCAAAGTAACTTCTAGATCCAGACTTTGCCCTAGTGTTTGAGTCGCTCGTAAAAGAGCCGCAGCACCCCTCTGATTGCGAGCTGCCACATAAAAAGACTGGCAGCTTTCTAAAATAATGCCAATAGAAGAGGCAAAGTCTTGAAAACACTCCTCATCTTCGCAATTAAAGGGAATATCTCCAGCTTTATTCGCCAACTGCACAACTGCTACAACCTGGTTTTTACTGCTGAAAACAGGCATACATAAGATACTATGCATCTTATAGCCCATTTGCTTTTCTAAGTCTGAGCTAAAGAGTGGGTGAGCAGAGGTGATGTTCAGAAATTCTCCTGTACTGGCAACATGCCCTGGAATGCCAAGATTGATAGGAGTACGAATTTCTACAGGCTTGTGAGTATTCTTTTCCGGAATCTTTGACCATAACTGACCTTTATCATGGTCAACTAAAAAAATGGTAGTATGTTCGGCTTCAAGAATTTGACCAATTTTCAGTGTAATCGCCTCTAACACCTTTTCCAGCATATTTTCGAGGGCTTCATTGTTGATGAGTTCAATTGCCCTAATAAATTGTTGAAATTCGGCAGTAATAAAGTCGAGTAAGCAAACAAATTCGCTGACAGAAAGATCTTTGACGCGACTCAGAAGAGATTGAGTGCGATTAACTTGAGTTAGTTCAGTTAATGTAGCCAAGACGCTACCAGTGCTAAGGAGTGCCATGGGAATTTTAGATTTTAGATTTTAGATTTTTATTAAATGCGTGGAAATAAACACAACCATCTTACAAAACGTAAACACGCCTGAAACCTTGATCAATGACAAATGACGGGCATAACCAATTACGTTTATTTGTGCTAACCCACCTAAAATGTAAGAAATCGTTAATTCATGATTAACGTTTCAGATCTTTTTTAACAATAAACAATCCCAAATCCAAAATCCAAAATTGGATTATGCCGCATTTACCAATTGCTCTGAATAGATCACATGATGATAATAAGTTTGTAACTGGCGTGTAGCAGCTGCCCATCCCCATCTTTCAGCTTCTTGACGGGCATTTTGACGGATGATTTCTCGTTCTTGTTTCTGTTCTAAGAGTTTCATAGTTGCTGCTATTGCACTTTGAACATCTGCTTCTGGTTCAAAAAGATATCCATTGACTCCGTCTGTCACAATGTCGGGAATACCACCAGAACGGGCGGCGACTACTGGACATCCAGCTGCCATTGCTTCTAGAAGCACCAATCCCAATGTTTCTGTACGGGAAGGAAAGATAAAGGCATCAGCACTGGCAAAAGCAGAAGCCAACTCTGTTCCAGCAAGATAGCCGACAAAATAAGCGTTTGTCCCAACGAAGTGTTTTTCCAATGCTTGGCGATGGGGCCCATCTCCTACCAATGCCAAACGCGCATTAGGAATTGCTTCTAAAATGAATTTAATTCTTTCAATTTCTTTTTCGGCAGAAAGACGGCCAACATACAGTAACAAATGACTCTCCGGATGATTTTGAGTCAAACGCGATCGCATTTCCATGCTAGCCAACTCAGGATGAAATGTTTCTGTATCTACACCCCTTTGCCATAAATCTAACCTTTCAATGCCATGTGCTGCAAGTTCCTCTATCATGACTGTAGAGGTACATAAATTCAACGCTGCTTGGTTGTGTGCTGTTTTTAACAATTCCCAGAGTAACCCTTCTAGCATTGCCAAACCGTAATGCTGCAAATATTTAGGTAAATGAGTGTGATAAGACGCCACTAAGGGTCTGTTCAAAATTTTACTATAAAATATACCAGCTAATCCTAAAACTGCCGGATTTACCACATGGATAATATCTGGCTGGAAATCTTCTAATGTCTCGCCAATTGCTGGATGAGGTAATGCCAGTTTTAACTCTGGATAGAGTGGTAGGGGAAAACCAGAAACACCAAAGACTTTAGCTCCTTTGTGTTCGGTAATACCACCATCGGGGGCAACCACCAGCACTTGATTGCCGTTACGCTGCAAATGATCAACTGTATGACGCAGGCGCGTCACAATACCATCAACCTTGGGTAAAAAGGTTTCGGTAAATAAGGCAATTCTCATAATTCTCAGCTATCAGCTATGAGCTTGATTGTTAAAGATCGTGAAAATGAAAGTCTATATTTACGCATAGCGTGATAGACAGACAGTCGAACAGCTTGCTGGCGGCACGACTGCTGAAGTAAGTAAGTATTATCTCCGCCAAGAAACTTTTGGTAGAATCTGGTTTTTATCAACTCGGTTTTGATACTTGACGGCGAAGTTCAGGAGTGAATCAAGTAGAGAATCAGAGAGATAATGGGGCTGCAAGCCAAGATCTAGTAATTTGGTGTTCTTGGCATTGAAGTAATGTTCCTCTTTTTCAATCCTGGGGTTATCCAGGTGATCGACTTCTACATTCAATCCCGTTGCGTTTCCGGCTTTTTTCACCATCGTAGCTAAGTCGCCGACGCTGAATTGTTCGGTAAATTGGTTAAACACCCGGAATTCACCTGCTTGGGCTGGGTTAGCTATAGCTATTTCCACACAGCGTACTGTGTCTCGAATATCTAAGAATCCCCGAGTTTGCCCACCTTTCCCGTAGACAGTAAGCGGATGTCCAATAGCTGCTTGAATACAAAAGCGATTCAGTGCCGTACCAAAAACTCCATCGTAATCCAGGCGGTTAATTAACAGTTCGTCCATCCCTGTTTCTTCAGTCAAGACGCCGTAAACCACACCCTGATTTAAGTCTGTTGCCCGCAATCCCCAAATCCGGCAAGCAAAGTGGATATTGTGGCTGTCATGAACTTTGCTTAAGTGATACATACTTCCCGGCTGCTTGGGATATGGTAGGGTATCCTTGCGCCCGTTGTGTTCAATGGTGATGTACCCTTCTTCAATATCGATGTTGGGTGTGCCGTATTCACCCATTGTTCCCAACTTGACTAAGTGACAGTCTGGAAAGTCTTCCTGCATCGCGTACAGCAAGTTTAAGGTACCAACTACGTTATTCACTTGAGTGGAAACCGCGTGTTCGCGATCAATCATCGAAAAAGGTGCCGATCGCTGTTCACCAAAATGCGCGATCGCATTTGGCTCAAATTTATGCAGTGCCTTTTTGAGAAACTCGTAGTTAGTAATATCGCCAATGTACAAATCAATAGATTTACCAGTCAAATCATGCCACCGTTGGAGGCGTTGCTGAATTGGCGTAATTGGGGTAAGAGTTTGGACGCCGAGTTCGTTATCCCAATGTCGTCGCACCAAACTATCTATTATCCCAACGTCATAACCTTGATTGGAAAGGTAAAGTGCGGTTGCCCAACCGCAATAGCCGTCTCCGCCAATAACTAGGACTTTCATTTTCACCAGTTTTTACTCGCTGATAGCTAAATCTATCAGGTTTGTGTCCCCTCTTAACATCAAAGATTGCTTCCTAGGGAAGCAGGGGAAGCACTTCTAGAATAATTACTCACCTTGCTTCCTTGAACCACAGCCTACGCCTCAATTTTGTACTGTTGGACAACATAGCCAAAAAATCGGTAGTAATCGCCAAATTGTTGGCGATCGCATTGCCCTTGCCAGTAGTAGTTCACATGCGCGCGTGTCAGTTTTAGCGTCATTTCTACTTTGGTTTTGCCAACTTCTATTGTCAGCACCCCTGAAACTCCTTGAGCAGTCTGAAAGTTGGAATTGGTTGTTCTTTTCGTCTCGTCTTCATTGATCGACTTGGGTAGCTGATTGCCTGCCCAACTTATCATCGAGACAGAACGATGGAGTGGCGATACAAAGGTGATGCCATCATCGTTTTCTGGTGGTGATGGAGAAATCCAATTACTCGGATATGGAAATTCAAAGCCATAACGCGAATTATGATAGGTTTTCCATGTCATCTCCGACTGTGGCATTGATGTACTACAGCTTGACAGAACAACCGATACGACCATAGTTCTGGCGATCGCATAAATTTTTCGCTCCCAACCACTAGTTTTAACGGCAATAGACATCTCCTTGTACCTTATTGCTTGTTTTTAGCATACTACTAAACGCCTTTTACTCTCTTTTCCCTGGTTTTCAAGTCACGAAGTAAAGAAATGTAACAAAATTGATGTTAAAACGTCTAACCATCTTGACAACGAAAAGCGCAGCATTTATCGTAAGATACATACCCGGGTAAGACTGTTGAAAAGTTATATGCAGCAAACTAAGCAAAAGGTTACTTTGTATTTGTCGCCTGACCTGCACAAAAGGTTGAAGATTCGGTCAGCAATCGATTCGGAGCCTATGTCAGATCTTGCCGAGCGTGCTTTAGGTTTTTACTTAGAAAATTCAGAGTTGGTCGAAGAAGTAGAAGCTTCACCATATGGAAGGTCTCATAGAGTTTATTCCTGTCCTAGTTGTGAAGCATCATTAGTAATGCGTGATGGGGAATTGGTTGCCTTGGGCAAACAACCGGGAGTGATTAATAAAGATCATCTACCCATCGAGACAATGGAACAAGATGAAACACCTCAAAAAGGGGAGGAAGAGTTAGTTCCTTGTTAAAAAGAACGGGCTTCATAGTTCCGCTATCTTTGCCAAAAGCCTAAAACCCATGTATGTACTCTCTGTTTAAGGTCTCAAGTAGGTCGATGTATGAAAGAAGAGCTCAATATTTTAATTCAAGCTCAATACCCTCTAATCTACCTTGTGACCTCCGAGGAAGAGCGAGCCGAGCAAGCGATTTTTACAATAGCCTCTTCGTCAAAGCCGCAGCGACGAGTATATGTTTGGACAGTAACTCACGGGATTGTAGAGTACGGCCAACCCAGGAATGTCACTCAGCATAACACGGTGTCTCCAGAGGCAGCAATTGAGTGGATTATTCGGCAAAGAGAACCGGGTATATTTATTCTTAAAGATTTACATCCATTTATAGATGCGCCGGCGACAACAAGGTCTTTACGAGATGCGATCGCCAGTTTTAAAGGTACGCAAAAGAACATCATGTTGATGTCGCCAATGCAGCAAGTCCCAATAGAGTTAGAAAAGGAAGTTGTCGTTCTTGACTTTTCCCTACCAGACATGGGGGACTTGAATAAAGTATTAACTCAGCATATAGAGCAAAATCGTGGACGAAAATTGTCAACTGAAGCTAGAGAAAAGCTTTTGAGGGCAGCTTTAGGTCTAACTAGAGATGAAGCTGAAAAAGTATACCGTAAGGCACAGGTAACTTCAGGGCGTTTGACGGAAGATGAATTAGAGATAGTTTTATCTGAGAAAAAGCAACTCATTCGGCGCAATGGTATATTAGAATACATAGAGGAAGATTCAACCATTGATGCAGTAGGCGGACTGGAAGAACTGAAGAAATGGCTGAAGCAACGATCCAACGCTTTTACAGAGAGAGCTAGAGAGTATGGATTGCCTCAACCAAAGGGGATGTTAATTCTGGGAGTGCCAGGTTGCGGTAAATCGTTAATTGCCAAAACGACCTCTAGGCTTTGGGGCTTACCACTGCTAAGGTTAGATATGGGCCGAGTTTATGATGGCTCAATGGTAGGACGTTCAGAAGCCAATTTGCGAAATGCCTTGAAAACAGCGGAATCGATTTCACCAGCAATACTATTTATTGACGAGTTAGATAAATCATTTGCTGGAACGAGTGGTTCTTCAGACTCTGATGGTGGAACTTCCAGCCGAATATTTGGGTCTTTCCTAACGTGGATGCAAGAAAAGAAATCACCAGTGTTCGTGATGGCGACAGCCAACCGAGTGGAACGTTTACCTGGGGAATTCTTAAGGAAAGGTCGCTTTGATGAAATATTCTTTGTGGATTTGCCAACAGCCGAAGAACGTCAAGATATTTTCAAGATTCACCTGACAAAACGCCGTAAAGACATAACACGCTTCGATCTAGAACAACTAGCGAAGATGTCAGATGGATTTTCTGGGGCAGAAACTGAACAGGCGATCGTCGCTGCAATGTACGAAGCCTTTGCCCAACAAGAACGGGAGTTCACCCAACTAGATATTATTGCTGCACTAAAAGCTACACTGCCGTTGTCACGCACGATGCAAGAACAAGTTACAGCCCTTCGAGACTGGGCTAGACAGCGAGCAAGGCCCGCAGCATCCTCCGTTGCTGAATATCAGCGAATGGAGTTCTAAAAAGCTTTCCCTGCTAACACAGGGGGAAAGGCTAGCGCCAAAAGCTAGCAGTTATGAAAAAACCGCGTAATATAAACGCGGCTTCGCCTAAAACAAACCGTTGTCCTTTTCTCAATCTTCTCTTTGGAGGAAACCCAAATGTCTCATTTTAGCACTCTGCGGACCAAAATTACCGATGCTGAAATCCTCAAGTCTTCTTTGCGTGACCTGGGTATCACCGTGAAGACCGAAGCTGACGTCCGTGGCTATAATGGTCAGCGCGTTCGCTCTGATATCGTAGCATTATTGGAAGGCGAGTACGACCTCGGTTGGTCTCGCAACAGCGATGGTTCTTTTGACCTCATCGCAGACCTGTGGGGCGTTGCTAAGAAGCACAACCAGACCGAACTGATCAACTCCATCAATCAGAAGTACGCTGTTAACAAAACCTTGACCGAAGTCAAGCAGCGCGGTCTGCAAAACGCCAATGTCAAGTTGGTATTGCAATAAGTAATTTCTCTGCGCGTTCCCAGAACAGCACGGGTTAACCTATTTATAGCAGTTAGCCCGCTTTTTTTCCCAACTGGGAATTATCCCAGTCCTTATTAGTTTTAGAACCCGGTTTCTTTCAGAAATCGGGTTTTTTACCATTTTCTCACACGCTCGTTGCATTCGCCATGAGGGAACACCAAGAAAATTACGGGCGATACGGCTTAAGCCGTTGCCAAGGGCATCGCATTTGTAGCAACCTCTCAGCAATGTTTTGGTTATACGGCTTGAGCCGTTGCCAAGGGTATCGTACGAGTTGAATCAGGTAGACTGCTCTTAAGCCATAATATTGTGTCTGATAAAATACTGAAGACTGACATTCGGCAATCGAACGAGTATGATATGAGACATTTAATACTGTTTAAGTTGAGGGTGAAGCGAACCTGTCATCTCAAATCCGCGCATCCGTCTGGGAAAGTTTGCTCTGTCGGGAAACCCTCCGACGCTTGCGAACTCTCTGCCGCAGCGCTATGGCAACTTTCCGCAAAATCTAAAATTGGTTGAGCCATGTCCAAACCAATAGAAGTCCGCAATCCCCGCACGGGTAAATTTGACTACGTGATTGTACCACCACCGCAAAAGTTGTTGGCACTACAATGCAATCGTTTACGGAGGTTTCAAGCCAGCTGGAGACAACTTGGGATCGCCGGGCGAATTACCGCTCTACAGCAGTGGAAGCAAGCGATAAAATTATTACAAGATAAACTCACAGAAGCATTAGTTAATGACACGGGAAGATTGTCTATCTCGGTACTGGAAATTGATTCATTACTAGACTGTATTGAACACTGGTGTAAATTAGCGCCTGATTTGCTGCAAGAATCTCAACAAGACACGGCAATTTCTTTTATCCAACTGCATCAAACTGTCGTTCCTTACTCTTTAGTCGGAGTGATTAGCCCGTGGAATTTCCCTTTACTGCTCTCAACAATTGATATCATTCCGGCATTATTAGCAGGTTGTGCTGTAATTGTTAAACCGAGTGAGATTGCTCCCCGCTTCATGACACCTCTACTCAAAGCACTGAACACAGTCCCAAAATTACGCGATGTGTTAACTTTTGTTGAAGGAGGAGACGAAACAGGAGCAACTCTGATTGAATGTGTAGATCTGGTTTGTTTTACTGGAAATCAGGCAAAAGGGCAAAAAGTTGCAGAAGCAGCAGCGAGGCAATCTATTCCAGCTTTATTGGAATTGTCTGGGAAAGCTCCGGCGATCGTCTTACCGTCAGCAAACTTGGACTTAGCAACCTCAGCAATTTTGTGGGCTTCTGTCTTCAACACCGGACAATCACACCTGTCTATTGAGCGGATCTACGTGGCTGAATCTATTTTTGAAGAGTTTGTCGAACGACTCGTCATCAAAGCGCAACGCCTCAGGCTTGCCTACCCTACAATTGAAAGTGGTGAAATTGGTCCAATTATTGCAGAAAAACAAGCAGCAATTATCAGTGATCATCTCCTCGAAGCATCGGAAAATCAAGCAGTAATTCACTGTGGCGGTGAAGTTGAGAATAATGGAGGAGGTTGGTGGTGTCGCCCTACAGTTATGACTGCTGTCAACCATTCCATGAAAGTGATGACAGAACAGACATTTGGACCAATTATGCCTATTATGTCTTTTTCTACAACTGATGAAGCACTTCATTTGGCGAATGACTCAATTAATAAACTGAGTGCTGCTGTTTTTGCCTCATCGGAAGTAGAAGCGCTGGGAGTTGCCCGCCAAATAGATGCAGGTGCTATCAGTATCAACGATGCTGCTCTTACCGCTATTATGCATCAGGGAGAGACAAATTCCCGCCAATTCTGGGATTTGAGTGGATTGCACAGTTCGCCGACAGCGCTGAAACGTTTTATGCGTTCAAAAGCCTTTTTGGTGAAAACAACCCCTGCGATTGACCCTTGGTGGTTTGATAATTAAGTAGGTGCATGTGAATATTTATGGTTGAGATAAGGTAGCTATGAGTCACGGGAAGAGGGTTTCGGATAACTTTACTTTTCGTTACAGATTTAGCTTTTTTGCACATTTCTACTTACCTTGAGTTGTGCCACTCGAACATCCTTCAATCTTATTAGACAACCCCCCTTGTCAATAGGGTTTGAGACGCGCTAACCCTATCTATAGACAATAAAATTAACAACTATTCATTAAATGTATGACAAAAGCTGATAAAATTAACTTTTCTAATCCTAGCGGTTTTACAGAATTTCTTCCCGGTGAAAAGCGCCTGGAATTATATTTACTCGATACCATCCGTAGGGTTTTTGAAAGCTATGGATTTACCCCTATAGAAACTCCAGCAGTAGAACGTTTGGACGTTCTACAAGCTAAAGGCAATCAAGGTGATAACATCATTTATGGTATTAATCCCATCTTGCCACCAAATCGACAAGCGGAGAAAGATAAAGCCGGTGAAACAGGAGCGGAAGCTAGGGCATTAAAGTTTGATCAAACAGTTCCTTTGGCAGCGTATATTGCCCGTCACTTAAATGAGTTGACTTTTCCCTTTGCTCGCTATCAGATGGATATTGTTTTTCGCGGAGAACGGGCAAAAGATGGACGTTATCGGCAGTTCCGTCAGTGCGATATTGATGTTGTTGCTCGTCGCGAACTTAGCTTGCTTTACGATGCTCAAATGCCTGCCATTATTTTTGAGATATTTGAAGCAATTAATATCGGTGATTTTCTAATTCGCATCAATAACCGCAAAATTCTCACGGGTTTCTTTAAGTCAATGCGAATTGAGGAAAACAAGATAAAACCTTGCATTGGTATTATTGATACCTTAGAAAAAATTGGTGAAGCGAAAGTCAAACAGGATTTAGAGAAAGAGAGCGTTTCCTGTGAGCAAACTCAAAAAATTATCGACTTTATTAAAATTAAAGGTACAGTTGATGAGATATTAGATAAGCTCAAGCACCTAGCTGAAACTATGTCAGAAGCTGAGGAATTTAGTACTGGAGTTACAGAGATAGAAACAGTTGTTGCAGGTGTTCGCAATCTCGGAGTTTCGGAAAAGAGCTTCTGTATTGATTTATCTATTGCTCGCGGACTTGATTATTACACGGGAACAGTATACGAAACAACTCTCATTGGACATGAGGCTTTAGGGAGTGTATGCTCTGGCGGTAGGTATGAAGAATTAGTCGGGGTATTTTTGGGTGAGAAAATGCCTGGAGTTGGTATTTCGATTGGCTTAACCCGCTTAATCTATCGGTTATTGAAAGCTGATATTTTAAGTTCCTTTGCCGCCACTCCCGCACAAGTTATGGTGATGAACATACAAGATGATTTGATGCCTGTTTACTTGAATGTGTCTCAGAAGCTGCGTAAGATAGGAATTAATGTTATCACTAACTTTGAACAGCGAGCTCTCAGCAAACAATTTCAACTAGCTGAAAAACAAGGCATTCAATTTTGCGTAATCATCGGTTCTGCAGAAGCAACTGCACAAAAGTCCTCTCTCAAAGATTTAAAAACTCGCGAACAAGTCGAAGTACCTCTGGAAAATTTAGCTGAGGAAATCAAAAAAAGGCTTGGGCGTGAATGAGTCGCGATTGCAACTTCTCCCTTAGCAAAAGTATAGAGACGCGCTCACTAAGAGTTGAGGAAGCTACAGACGTGTCTCCCACTCCTTGCTATTGTGACTACTGTTTTACCAAACAAAACTTATACTGTGCCTTATTCTCAGACTGACAAACTTTGACTAACACACCCAGCTTATTTTTATATTCGGAATCGACTTTGCGATCATGCGATTCATCAAATTTCACTGTTCCTGTCGCACCTTGAATTGAAAATTTCGGATCGTTTAAGACGTCGTATAAACCTTGGCGAGTGGGATTATTCCCTTGCTTCTTCAGCCCTTCCACAATGACTTGAGCTGCATCATAAGCTGTAATAGTTCGCCATCCGACAAATTGAGCTCCCCAAAAGCTTATGGATTCTCTTTGAAACCATTGGGGGGTAAGATCTGCATGTGCAGGGACAGCAAGTATCAAGTCTTTAGCTTTATCGCCGAAGGATAGCTTATCGTCACTGTACAAAGCATCTCCACCTAACAAAGGTATTTTACTACTATTCAGTTCAATGGCCAATAACACCTTTTCTGTTGCTTCGTCAGCGCTTAAAGCTAGCATGACTAACTTTGCTCCTAGTGCTTTCGGCGCGCATTCATCCATCCTATACTTGGATACATCACATGAAATAACGTAGGAAGCCGCAAATTTTTTCTCAAATGCTTCTTTAAGAGATGTACTATATTTCTGTTCAGAGTTGAAAAAAATAGCGGCTTTTCCAGAAGCTATATTTCTCTGTACATACTGAAATAAATTGTCAGCAGCAACGGTGTCACTAGGAGACGTGCGGAAAACATATTTACTTAAATTAAACTGATAGCCAGAAGTGCTAGGGTGCAACTGTCTGACAGCTGTACTTGTAGGAGAAACTGTCACAAGTTGATTGCTTTGGTAAATCTCTCCTGCTGTCACAGTATCATCACTGCTGAAATGACCAACAACGCCTAAAATATTATTGACTATCTTCTCTGGAATATTGTTCAGAGCAAGATCCAAAGCAACTTTTTTGGCTATATCAGGGTTATTGTCGTCCTTGACAATTAAAACCTGTAACAATCGCCCTTGGATACCATCTTCTTTATTATTTAAATTATCCTGAACGTGGGCAACCCCACGAAGCATTTGTGCGGCAATCTTACTAAATTGAGGTTTCCCGTTGATGGGAACCACGATTGCAATTGTGAGGGGATTATTACTGATGTTGGCTTTAGCATTGTTTAAAAAGACTTGTGTTTCTGAATTAGCAGAGCAATTAATATCATGAGAAGCTTTAAATAAATCTATGGCAGCTTGGAATTTGTCCTTGGCAACTGGAAAATTTTGAGCTGCAAAAGCTTGGATTCCTTCTTTCTTTTTCTCATAAGCTTGTTGACATTTTGGAGATAAATTGCTTATGTCGCTTTCATTGAATAAAGATTTTTCTCCCAAGCTGAAGTAATTTGCCGGAAGTTGAGGCTGTTGGAGAGAAGTCAAAATTTTGTAAATTATGGCGACAATTGCGATCGCTGCAACACTTGCCGAACCAACCAAACCGAAATTCCACCACTTCCAGCTCTTTTGTTTCAATGCGTGAAGTATCTGATCAGCAGACTGAAATCTATCTGGTGGAAAAGGCGATAACATTTTGTCTAAGATTGCGGCAAAGCGTTTAGTAACTGTAGTATGTTTTTTCCATTCCTCAAGATCATAAGGAATCCCTATACTGCCGGGATTTTCACCTGTTAGCAAAAAAACACACGTAGCAGCTAAAGAGTATAAATCTGATGAAAACTGTACCCTTTTTGCATTCATTTGCTCAGGCGGTGAAAAACCTGGAGTAAGTATCAACGTCTCATTTTCGGATGCCCCCTCCTCTACGACTTGTATGACTTGTTTGACTGCACCAAAGTCTATTAAGTAGAGCTTCTTATCCTTTTTACGACAGACAATATTCGAGGGTTTGATATCTCTATGGATCACTCCTTTCCCACGCTCATCACTATACTCATGAGTATATTTTAATATTCCTAACATCTGTTTGAGAATTTCTATAACTTCAGCTTCAGAAAAATTTTTCCTTTGTACTTTTCGCTCTTCTAACTCTTTCAATAAATCATAGCCATCAATATATTCCTGCACTAAGTAAAAGAATTTTTGCGGTTCTCCTAATTGGGTAACACCTCGAGAGTCAACAGGTTCTACTAACTCAAAAAATGCATACAATCGAGGTATCTGTGTATGGTTCAAACCATCCAAAACCTTTGCCTCTCTGCGAAATAACCGTTCTACTGTTTGCAACTGTGATGGTTGCAGAGGTTTTATTGGATGTAATTGTTTGATGACTCTTACTGCTGGTTCTTCTGCTGCAGTATTCAGATCCAATGCACAAAACGTTCTCCCGAACCCTCCCGAACCTAATTCTTTTCTTGGCAAGTATTGATTTGCTAGAATTAAAGGCATACCACAGTGAACACAATACTGCTGTTGTCTAAACGCGGTATGTCTCAAACTTTCCAGGAGTTCATCAGCAATATCATTTTCATTCCTTTGGCAACCAGGGCGGGTGCAGTAAACTTTCATTTAGTTAACCTTATCTTTTAATTTTCCTAAAAATTAGATAAAAAATATTTTAGTTATGAAATATCTCTTTATTAACACATTATAGATATAACCGTTTATCGACCTCAGCAAATAGTTAACTTTGCGTTCTCCGAAGGACAAATAGTCAGTACATTTGTTCTTTTCATAGCTTAACCTACATGAACTCAACTTTTCTACACAATATTTTAAAAATTATTATCAAACCGACGAAAAAATCAGGAATTATACTGAGATTTTGTTTGCTAGTTCTACCAGCGATGCATTCCTCAAACATCCTGTAAAAACCTTTCTTCTGTGAATCTACAATATCACCCTCCAGGCTAACGCCATTTCCCCGACACCCTAAGAATACTATAGTTGTTGTTTTCATAAGGTGCATATTCATGCTTGAATTGGTATAAACAGTTTATTAGTAGTTTGAATGAGAAGAATGCTTTTGACCATTGATGAATCATCTACGGGACTCTCGCTATCTAAAACAATAATAAAAATTTCTGTTCTACAAAATACTTTGTTCACATAGTTTACCCACCTATTGCAGCAGATAAGTAGATCTGTGGGAAAATTTACAACTATATAACGAAATATAAAATCTTTGAAATTGACTCGTAGTTGCGCTTTAGCGCTCTTAACACCAACAAATCATTTTCGGCTGATTTCCACCCACCTACTTATACCGTTTCACTTTAAAGTTGATACATTTAGGCAGACAGGGGATGCACTGGGGAAGGGGGGGCAGGGTAAACGCATTAAAATCAAGCAGGGGAAGCAGGGGTGATCTGGGGAAGCAGGGGAAGAGGGG